>JACQYM010000095.1 GCA_016208225.1 Deltaproteobacteria bacterium
CGCACCAGGCAGCGGCAGCTCTGGACCCCGGTGCGGGAAAAGGTGAAGCAATGGCGGGAGTACCATGCGGGCCGGCGCCGGCGGGAGAAACTGCTGCTCTCCTACCGGGACGGCGGTGATTTTCTGGTTATCCGGCAGGAGCTGCCCGACAACCGGGTTCTGCATCACCGGCTGCAGGGGATTTCACGACAGATTTATCTCGCCTGCGCGGCGATCAATGATCTGCCTGCCCTGACCGGGCTATTCCCGAAGTTCAGCGCCGGGCAGATTGAAAAATTTCTGGATGATCTGGTCGGCAAACGGCTGGTTTTCCGGGAAGACGACCGGTTCCTGGCCCTGGCGGTCAGACAGCGGATATGATGGATTGCGGAATGCGAAAGATGATTGGCAGGGGGCGCGGGAGATCTGTTAAGTGATGACGAATCTTAATCGACAGACGATGCTGGTGATCGGCGGCTGCCGGAGCGGCAAAAGCCGTTTCGCCGAGCAGTGGGCCGCCGGCCGCTTTTCCAGGAAAATCTATGTGGCCACCATGGTTGCCGGGGATGACGGGGAGTTGCGGCAGCGGGTGGCGATGCATCGGCAGGACAGGAGCGCCGACTGGCGGACCGTGGAGGAGCCCCATGGGGTGGCCGAGGTGCTGCGGCGCGACTGGCCGCAGACCGATCTCTTTCTGGTTGACTGTCTCACCCTGTGGCTGACGAATCTGCTGCTGCTTGATCTCGCCGACGAGGACATTCTGGTCCGGGTGGGCGATCTTGCCGATGCCGTCGGGGGGTGTCCGGTTTCCGTGGTGCTGGTGGCCAATGAGGTTGGACTGGGCATTGTGCCGGAAGCGGCCCTGGCCCGCCGGTTCAGGGACCTGGCCGGCTGGTGCAACCAGCAGCTGGCGGCCCGGTGCGATCAGGTGGTGTTCATGGCCGCCGGGTTGCCCATGTATCTGAAGGGGGCAGGTGTTTAGGTGTTTAGGGGATCAGGTATTTAGGGGTTGAGGAGTGGGAAAAAAATGAACGTACACGGCGGAAACATCGTCGCCACAGCCAGGGCACTAGGGTGCGGGGTGCAGGAGCTGATCGACATGAGCAGCAATCTCACCCCCCTGGGCATGGTGCCCGGTCTGCGGGAAGTTCTGGCGCAGGGACTTGATCAGGTTGCCTTTCTGCCGGAGGCGGAGAGCGAAGCCCTGTGTCAGGTTTTTGCCCGGAAATTCGGCCTGGGCGAAGATGAAGTACTGGCAGGCAACGGCACCACAGAATTTATTTTTGCCCTGCCGCACCTGTTTGCCGGAGGGCGGGCCATTATCGTCAACCCCACCTATGCCGATTACCGGCTGGCCTGCACCTGGGCCGGGGTGTCGGCCACGGATTTCATGCTCACCCTTGACCGGGACTTTCAGCTTGATCTCGACCGGCTGGCAGAACTGCTGCGCGGCGGGGAACTGGTATTTATCTGCAACCCCAATAACCCCACCGGCGCGGTAACCCCCACCAGGGATCTGCATGCCTTTATCGCGAACCATCCGGCCACCTTTTTTCTGGTGGATGAGTCCTATCTCCCCTTTACCAGTCAGCCGTCCCTGCTGCACTCCGAGCTGCCGCCTAACCTTTTTGTCCTCTTCTCAACTTCGAAGATTTATGGTATTCCAGGATTAAGGCTTGGTTTTCTGGTGGCAAGGGCCGCCAATCTCACCACCTTTACCCAGCAGCGCAAACCCTGGGGAGTGAACAGGCTGGCCCAGCTGGCCGGCGAATATCTGCTGCAGCACGCTGATTTTTATGTGGAGGAGGTGCAGCGCTACGTGGAGAGCGAGAGAAAACGTTTTGTCGCGGCGCTCAACAACACCGGGGCCCTCCGCGTCATACCCGGTGCGGCCAATTTCATGCTCTGTCATCTCCCTGGCCGGCTGCTTGCCCCGCAACTGGCGGAAAAACTGCTGGCCAGGAGGATCATGATCCGCAACTGTGCCACCTTTGCCGGCCTGGATGATCATTTTTTTCGGGTGTCATTGAAGGGCAGGGATGAGAATTCCTTGTTTCTCAGCGCATTGCAGGATATTTTGTCTGAAAGTTAAGGGCAGCAACAACGGGATGGACCTTTAAGGGACTTAGAAATTATAAAAGTACCGTTTATCTGTGTCGTCATGCCAGCATGTTGTTAGCTGGCATCCAGCAGAGGATGTGGATTCCGGCTAAAAACATGCCGGAATGACGGACGTTTCAAGACTTGGTATATGGTATATCAACAATTACTGAGTCCCTAAGATGAATCCGGAAGGAACACGATGAGAATTGCCATTATTTCCGACACCCATGATCAGGTGGCCAATCTGCGAGCCGCAGTCAAGTATTGCAACGCGTTCAATGTGCAGCTGCTGATCCACTGCGGGGACCTGATTTCCCCCTTCATGCTCGATGAACTGGCCCGTTTTGCCGGCGCCGTGCATCTGATATACGGCAATAATGCCGGGGATCAGCATCTCATCTCCCAGGCGTGCGGCGTCAGGTTTCCCGCCATCACCCATCATGGCATTTTAGGCGCCGTTGAAGCAGGCGGCTTAAAAATCGCCTTTCACCATTATCCCCAGCTTGCCAGGGGCATTGCCACCCAGGGCATTTTTGACGCGGTCTGCTGCGGCCATAATCACCGCTACTGTGTTGAAAAAATAGGGGATACGTTATTAATCAATCCGGGCGATATGCTTGGCAAGGAAAATCAGCCCGCATTTGCCATTCTTGACAGCTCCTCCCGCATGGTTGAGAAAGTCGAGGTTGGCGAAAAAATGAATTTAGCAGACTAAGGAGTCCACAGAATGACCCAGAAGAACATGCCGTTGGAAAACGTTCCTGCCGGTGCAGAAAGCCAAAATGAAGAGATGAGTTTTGCCGAGATGTTCAATGAAACCGAAGCGGTGCAGAACCGTCTTGAACCTGGACAGAAGGTGCGGGCCGAGATCGTGCGTATTACCAAGGAGTGGGTTTTCATCGATCTCGGCGGCAAAAGCGAAGGGGCGTTGGCCCTTGGCGAACTGCTTGATGCCGAGGGCAAGCCGACTGTCAAGGAGGGCGACAGCATCGACGCCTATTTCCTTGCCGTGGAACGCAATGAAAAGATCTTCACCACCAAGATAGGCGGCGCCGCGATCAATGCCCATCTGGAAGAGGCGTTTCACAGCGGCATACCGGTGGAGGGCACCATCCAGAAAGAGATCAAGGGCGGGTTCGAGGTGAAGATCGGCGGCGGCCGGGCTTTTTGTCCCTACTCCCAGATGGGATTGCGCAAGATTACCGATAATGAGCAGTTCATCGGCCTGCACTATACCTTCAAGATCATTGAATTCCGCGACAACGGCAAGAGTATTATTGTTTCCCACCGCAAGATCCTGGAGGAGGAGCGGGCCCTCCAGCGGGAAGCGCTGCAGACAACCCTGCAGGTCGGCCAGACGATCAAGGGCGTCATCACCTCGATCCGGGATTTCGGCGCCTTTGTCGATATCGGCGGCATCAAGGGGCTGATCCCGATTTCGGAGATCGGCTGGGACCGGGTCACGGACACTCACTCGGTGCTGGAAGAAGGACAGAGCGTTGAGGTGGCCATCAAGAGCCTTGACTGGGACAAGGACCGTTTCTCCTTCAGCCTGCGGGAAACCCTGCCTGATCCGTGGGAGACCTGCAGTCTGGCCGAGGGCTCCACCGTCATGGGCACGGTGGCCAGGCTGGTCGACTTCGGCGCCTTTGTCACCCTGGCTCCCGGCATTGACGGGTTGCTGCACATCTCCGCGCTGGGCGGCGGCCGCCGCATCAATCATCCCAGGGAGGTTGTCCAGCAGGGCCAGAGCCTGGAAGTTCGCATTGATGCCATTGACCGGGAGAAAAAACGCATCTCCCTGTCCCTGCCGCAAAGCGGGGAAGCGGAAGAGGTCAAGGTTGAGAAGAAGAGATCGAAAAAACCGCAGACTGACGAAATGCGGGAGGAGTTCCAGCGTTTCAAGGAGACGGGCGGGGACAAAAAAGGAAAATCCATGGGGACTTTCGCTGATCTATTGAAGACCAAACGTGACAGTTGAAGGACTCGTAAAAACTGAAGATGAACCACAGAGAGCACAGAGTCCACAGAGATAACTAATTATAATTAAAATATTTTCTCTGTGGATCTCTGTGTGCTCCGTGGTGAAAATAGACTTATTTTGTCCAGCGGTTGGTAAAGTTGAAGAAAAAGATACTCATAGTTGATGATGAAGAGCTTGTCCTGACCAGTCTCGGCATGGAGATGGAGGGCGAGGGGTATGAAGTTTCCCTGGCCGCCGATGGGAAAACGGGGATCGCCCTGCTGCGCAGGAACTATTACAATCTCGTCATTACCGATTTGATGATGGAAGGACTGAGCGGACTTGACGTGTTGAAGGCGGCCAAGGAAATTGATCCGGAAATCGCGGTGGTTATCCTCACCGGCTATGGGGACGTTGCTTCGGCGATCGAGGCCCTGCGGCTCGGGGCCTCTGATTATCTGCTGAAACCATGCGACTGCAATGAGCTGCATCTGCGGATCGGCAAATGCCTCGAACAGCAGAACCTGGCGAAAAAGATCAAGATTTATGAGAGCATCCTGCCGGTGTGCAGCGAATGTAAAAAGGTGCTGCATGAATCCGCCGGCTCCGGGCAAATGCCGGAATGGCTGGCCATGGATCAATTTATCAGCAGAAAAACGGGCCTGGGGATCAGTCACGGCTATTGCCCCGACTGTTTTAAAGAGGCGATGCAGGAGATTGCCCAGGCCAAACAGAAGAAATAACGCGTACAGCAGGATGACCTCGGAAAATTGAAATGAACCACGGAGGGCACAGAGCCCACAGAGATAAAATGACTGGAATTAAAAATATTTTCTCTGTGATCTCTGTGCGCTCTGTGGTGAAAATTAGCAGCCGTAGGTCGGGTTAGGCGGCCCTATCGCCGTAACCCGACATGAATTTGCGTGGCACCGGCTTTGAAAGTCACTTTTCTGTCTTGTTGAGCAGACAGGGGACGTAGGAGCGGGCCTTGCCCGCGAAAGAGATCGGCGCAATGCCGAATGTCGCGGGCATGGCTCGCTCCTACGACACAAGACTTTCATTGTTCGTTGTTCCCGCTTGCGGAGATGGCGGTTTATATGAAAGGTACTTTTCTGTCTTGTTGAGCAGACAGGGGACGTAGGAGCGGGCCTTGCCCGCGATAGAGATCGCCGCAATGCGCGAATGTCGCGGGCATGGCTCGCTCCTACGACACGGGACTTTCCTTAACCGTAAACCGGTAACCGCAAACCGCAAACATATGACCCGGAACATGGAGGACAGCGACAATGCATGAGCAGCCGAAAATTCTCTGTGTTGATGACGAGGTCAATATTCTCCGCGCCCTGCGGCGGCTTCTCCTTGATGAAGACTATGAAATCCTCATCGCCAATTCGGGAGAGGAGGCGCTGGAACTTCTGGAAAAGGAATATCCGGTGCATCTCATTCTTTCCGATTACCGCATGCCGGGCATGAATGGCGTTGATTTTCTGAAACGGGTCTGCGAGAGATGGCCGAAGATCATCCGCATAGTATTATCCGGTTATGCGGATACCGCCTCCATCGTTTCGGCCATCAATGAAGGTCAGATTTATAAATTTATCCCGAAGCCCTGGAATGACGATGAGTTGAAGGTAACCATCGCCAAGGCGTTCGAGGTCTATTTTCTGAACCGGCAGAACGAGATCTTGTCCGATGAGCTGCGTCAGACCAACGAGGAACTCAGCACCATCAACCAGAATCTGGAGCAGATGGTCCGGGAGCGATCCGCGGACATTCTGCTGCAGAACAAGGCGCTGCGGTTTGCCCAGAACGTGCTGCACTTTCTGCCCGCGGCCGTGCTGGGAATCGACCTGGAAGGAATGATCGCCCTGAGCAACCGGCTGGCGGATGAAATCCTGGCCAGGGAGGGTTCCTCCTTGACGGGGCTCGACATGCAATCTTCCCTGCCGTCAGAACTCTGTACGTTCATTGCGGATATCACCGCGGACAGGAAACTCTCCCGCACCCTGACGATCAACGGCCGCGCCTATCTGGTCAAGGCTGAGCAAATGGACGGGGCGGATGGCCATCAAGGGAAAATTGTCTTTCTGCTCCCCAGCGAGCAGCTCTAAAAAATAGCGGGTGAATCGGATCTATTGACTTCTGCTTCGGAGCCACATCATGCAGGAAAGCAGCACGCACTCCATTCTTTTTGTTGATGACGAAAAAAATATCCTGAAGGCATTGCAGCGTCTCTTTTTCGATGAGGATTACACTGTCCTCACCGCCAGCAGCGGCAAGGAGGCCCTTGATCTGCTTGCCGCCGGGGCAAAGCCGACGGTTATTATCTCCGATCAGCGCATGCCGGAGATGGGCGGGGTTGAATTTCTCTCCCGGGCCAGGGAAATGCTGCCGCAGAGCATCCGCATGGTGCTGACCGGCTATGCCGATATCAATACCGCGGTGGATTCCATCAACCTGGGAGGCGTTTACCGCTATATCCTGAAACCATGGAATGACGACGAGCTGAAGATGGTGGTCCGGCAGGCCGTGACCCAGTTTGAGCTGGTCGAACAGAACAGAAGACTGACCCTGGAGCTGGCGGAAAAGAACCAGGCCCTGATGGAGTTGAACAATTCCCTGGAACTGAAGGTGGAAGAACGGACCAGGGAGCTGCAGCAGGTGGTGCGGGAACTGCGGGGCAGGGACCGTATTCAGCAATACCTCATGGAAATGCATCCCCAGCAGGACCTGCTGGAAACCATCCTGGCCGTGACCGTTGACGTGGCCCATCTTGCCGGCGGCGCCTTTTTTCTGCTGGAAGGTGATGACGAGGTAAGCCCCGTGCCGGCCGCGTCCCTCAATTTTAACGACATGCAGGACAGCAGCAGGAGCCCGCTGCTTGCCGAGAAGATGCAGCAGGTCTGCCTGGCAGAGGAGCCGGCAATGGGAACAATCCTGATGGCGCCGTATGCGTACGGTGTGTTTCCCGTCCGCAAGGGCAGCAAGAAATTCGGGGTTCTGGCCCTGAAAAAGGAGAGGGCAAGCAATTTCCAGGAGGTTGAAATCCGAACCTTTTCCAGCTTTGCCAGCCAGGCCGCCATCGGCATCAGCGACTGCCGGCTGCAGGAAAGCTTTGATGATATTGAGGCGTCCCTTGATGATGTCCTGCTCGGAATTCAAGGGTAAGGGGCGATGAATCATCATTGCCCGGCCTTGCATCCTCTGATTGGAGCCTGCCGTGAGTTCTTCCAGCAAAAATAAATCCGTCGAGTCCCTGGAAGACGCCTTTCTGAAGGCCCTGGATCTTGATGACAGCCAGGTCCCTGGGGAAAGCAAGCCGGCCGGGGCGCCCGCCGGAGCCGGTCCGCGGCCGCTTGCCGTCGCGCCGGATGATGCCGCCCCGTCGGCAATCGGCCGGCAGGGCATGCAGCTGCTCCTTGCCGCGGACAATATGTCCGTTTCCCTCTCCCTGACGGGCAGGGAGAATCTGTCTGTCGCGGAAATCCACGTTGTCCTGCAGGAAGCGGGGATCATCCATGGCATTGATCAGGGTGAAATTGAAAAAGCGGCGCGTTATTCCCGGCAATCCGGCAAGTACACCGAATTCATCCTGGCCAGGGGCACTCCCCCTGAAATCAGCCGGCTGGTCCGGTTTGCCTTCATGCTGGAAGAACAGGGGAAAGCGCCGGCAGCCGGTCTGCAACTGGACAGCAGCGGCCTGAAAACCATCTTTGCCGCTGACGATGCGATCACGGTACAGACGACCACTGTCATGGCCAAGGCCGTGAATGCCGGCGAGATTTTCCTGCGGGTCGAAGAAAATCCGCAGGCCAGGCCCGGCAGGGATGTATTCGGCCTGGAGCTGGCATGCAAGGCCGACCCCCTGCCCGATGCCGGCGCTCATGTCCGATTCAATGACAAGGGCGGCGGCTATGAGGCAACGGCCTATGGCTACCTGCTCGTGGACAGGAACACCGTATCTGTTCTGCCGCCTCTCTGGATCAGCCCCGACCGGATGACGGCCTGTTATGTTTCCCTGCCCCAGATCTCCCCCCGCCGCTACCCGCCCAGATCCGAGGTGCGGGAAATTCTGCTGCGCGCCGGCATCCATGAACGGTGCATCAATGGGGCCGCCATTGAAAAAATGGTGGCCCAGATGGCGGCCGGCATCCCGATACCACGGCTGGTCAAACTGGCGGAAACAGTGCAGCCCAAGGCCGGACACAATTCCAGTTTCTCCCTGTTTATCGATACCGAAAAGAAAGCCGGGGCGCTCCGCGATGACGGCACCCTGGATCTGCGGGAGAGAACCGCGGTGGTCAGCATCCCCGAGGGCACCCTCATTGCCGAGAAGATGCTTGCCACCAGAGGGGCGGACGGCTGTACCCTTTTCGGCAAACCGATCAAAGCCACGCCGGGGGGTGATAAAAAAATCGTGGCCGGCAAGGGAGTCAGGCTGCTGCAGACGGAAAACAGCATCAAATATTTCGCCGAGCGGACCGGGAATATAAAATTTAAACAGAATACCCTGTCCGTGGAAGACATCTTCAAGATTTCCGGGGACATCGATTATAACACGGGAAATATCGACATAAAAACCGATCTGCTGATATCAGGCTCGGTGCTGCGGGGGTTCACGGTCAAGTCCGAGGGCGATATCGCCATCATGGGCACCGTGGAAAACGGGGCAACGGTCATGGCGGGCGGCAATCTGACCGTGGACAAGGGAATCGTCGGCGCGGACAGCAAGGTCGTGGTTCTGGGCAATCTCTGCACGAACTATATCCAGGACGCGGAAGTGATTGTCAAAGGCAATGTGCTCGTCAAGAGCTATCTCTTCAACAGCAGCCTGATCGCCAGCGGCACCATCACCGTGCTCAAGGAGCAGGGGGCCAAAAGCGGCAGAGCCGTCGGCGGTATCCTCTGTTCATCAAAAGAGATCAGATTGAGCACCATCGGCAGCCCGGCCAATCCCACCACCGTTGTCGCCGTCCGCCCTGATCCGGAAATAACGGCCGGCGTGAAGAAACTGGAGGAACAGGCCCTCTTCTGCACCCAGAATATCGCCAAGATTTCACGCAGCCTGCCTTTTGACTCATTTGATCCGGTGCAGATCAAAGCCATCCTGGCCGGCGTTCCCGCCGCAAAAAGGGAAGGGATGATCCTCCTGTTGACCAATCTGAACAAGCTGATAAAAAACAGAAAATCACTCACCGAGACGACGGCGAAGATGCGGAATATGCTTGAGATGACCCTGCAGCAGGCCGGCATCGAGGTCTACCAGCAGGTGTTCAAGGGCTGCGAGATTCACATCGGCAATGAGAAGCTGGTCATTAATGAGGATATGGGCACCTCATCCTTTCAGCTGCGGGACGGCAAGATCGTGCGAAATTGATGGCTGATGGCTGATGGCTCCTGGGTGATGGGTTGTGGAAAAGGGCGGTTCGCGAATCACCCCTGCGGCCTTTTGCATTTTTAATCCCCAATCCGCAATCCGCAATCCCAAATCCACTCCTCACTCCTCACGGCAGTTTGTTCAATCCGCAATCCGAATTCCGCAATCCCCCGCATTCAGTCACTGCGCGTCATGCCAAAGGGCAGGGTGATGGTGAAGGTCGTCCCTTTGCCCACTTCGCTTTCCACGGCGATTTCCCCGTGGTGGGTTTTGGTGATAATGTCGAAGACCACGCTTAAACCAAGCCCCGTCCCCTTGCCGATCTCTTTGGTGGTGAAGAAGGGTTCGAAAATTTTCTGCAGGTGTTCCGGGGCAATGCCGCTGCCCGTATCGGAAATGGCCACCCAGGCTCTGTTGTCCTTTTCCCAGGTGCGGATGGTGATGACGCCCTTGTCCGCGATGGCCTGGGCGGCATTGACCAGCAGATTCAGGAATACCTGGTTCAGCTGCTGCGGATAGCACATGATGGGGGACACATCCCCATACTCCTTGATCACCTTTGTCTTGTATTTCAGTTCATTCCAGGCAATATTCAAGGTGCTGTCAAGGCATTCATGGAGGTCCGTTTCCTTGAAGTCCGCCTGGTCCACCCGGGAGAAGCCCTTGAGGTCCTGGACGATTTTCTTTACCCTGGCCGCCCCTTCCAGCGACTCGGCAATCAGGTCCCTGACATCGTCTTTGATAAAATCGAGTTTTACTCTTTTACGCTCGGCTTTTTCCTGGGCAATGAGTTCCTCATCTGCCCGGGAGGCGATGAGTCCGCTCTGGAAATCGATAAAATCGGTGAGCCGTTCGAGGTACTTGCCCAGCGAACCGAGATTGCTGATGATAAAACCGGTGGGGTTGTTGATTTCATGAGCCACGCCGGCGGCCAGCAGACCGATGGAGGCCATTTTTTCCTGCTGCAGCAGCTGGCTGTGGGCCGCCTTGAGCTCGGCATTGGCCTGCTCCAGCTCGGTGTTTTTCTGCTCCAGCGCTTCGGCGATATGCTTGATCTCGGTATAATCATGGGCAATGACCACATGCCGGGTGCACGAGGCCTGCTCCTTGCTGCAGAGGGCATAGATCTTCAGGAAGTACCATCTGCCGCTGTCTCCGTGGTATAACTCCTGGGCCGACACCTGAAAGTCGGCGGACTGCAGGCCGTGGTCGCTGAACAGCTGCGGCCATTTTTCGCCGAGAATCTCTTTATACGGTTTGTCGGCAAAATCAATGACCGCCCGGTTGCAGCGGATGATGTTCGCCTCGCTGTCGGCAAGAATGATCATGTCCGCCATGCAGTCCATGGTCATTTCCCATTCTTTTTTTGCCGTCTCCACCTGCCTGAAAAGGGTCTCTAATTCTTCATAATCCATGGCAGGCCTTCGATACAGAGTTGGATGGCGGGAAAAAGGGCATGGGTCGGTGTTGTTTGTCAGTTAGGCGCATGGGTCTTTCACCTGGCAACAGGGCCGCATTTCCGGGGCAGATACGGCGTAAACAGATAACGGATCTCTTCAAGGGTATCGCGGATCACATAGGGCATGGCCTTGGCGTACATATCAAGAAAGATGACGGCGTTGATGGATGAATCGGTTTCGGTCGCTGCCCGGATCCGTTCCGCGATTGTCCTGTTGACGATCTGGATGTTCTTATAGATCTCCTTCAGGCCTTCCAGCTCCAGATCGATTTTTTCCTGGCACTGGTGGCGGAAATACTGGGCCAGAAAATACATGGACGAGGCGCGATAGATGGTTTCCGCCTCGCTTGCCAGGGGAAGGTGGAAGCGGGCCATGGGTCTGAAAAAAGCGGTATGGGGGCAGCCGCTGGTGGCCAGAATGAGCCCCATCATGGAGCCGATGGCCCTTTGCGCGGTTGTCTTCTGGAAGATGATGCGCTCTTCCGTGCGGATTTCCACTTCCAGCTCATCATGGGAGGTGAGACTTTCAAAGCTGTGGACAACATCCACCAGGTGCAGGGCCGCCGGGCAGTGCGGGTGGCCGGCGACATCCAGGGGGCAGTGGGGGCACTGCTGGAAAGTCAGCGCCGTCCAGGGGGGCTTGTCTTCTGTTTTATTGGTCAGCTGCAGGGTCGTGTCGTCGAGGTTGATGACAAAGGTCTCCCTGGTTTGGTTTTTGAAAGTGAAAATATATTCTATGGTCACTGTCGGCATGATGAAACCGTTCCGGCAAGCCGTTGGGAAAAAGTAATATCGTCGTCAGGATGGTAAAGACGGCATGGGAAGCAAGCGAATAACTGTTTCAGTATAGCAGATTTTGTCAGGGGCAATGCATAAAATTCAAACGGATTAAGCAGTGAGGAGTTAGGAGTTAGGAGTGAGGAGTCAGGAGCTCATTCCTCACTCCTGACTCCTCACTGCTTTAAACGGCGCTCATCACTAATCGCCCAGGTCTCCTCATGAAAGAAACTGTAACTCTGAAAACCGGTATGCCCCAGGAGATCCGTCCACATCCTGTCGCCCAGCCCGATCCGCCGCAGACCCAGCCCTATACCCTCCTCTTTGTGGATGATGAACAGGGGGTGTTGCGGGCACTCAAAAGACTTTTTTTTGAGGATCATTATCGCATCATCACCTGTACGGAGCCCCTGACGGCCCTGGAAATCATGGACAAGGAGGAGGTGCAGCTGGTCATTTCCGACCAGAAGATGCCCGAGATGTCCGGCATTGAGCTGCTGGCGCGGATGAAAAAGAAATGGCCGGCCACCGTCCGCATCATGCTCACCGGTTTTGCCGATATCGGCACCATCATGGCGGCGGTCAACGAGGGTTCCGTCTACAAGTTCATCACCAAGCCCTGGAATGATGATGATCTCAAGCTGACTGTCCGGCTGGCCCTGGAGCAGTATGCCTTAAAAAAGGAAAACAGCGAGCTGAAGGCCCTCACCCGCGAGCAGCAGGAAAAAATCCAGAAATATAAAAATGTCCTGGGCCAGGACCAGAGTATTGTCGGCAATTATCTGCTGCGGGCGCAAAAGATCAGCAAAGAGGACCTTGACTACGCCCGGAAACAGAGAAAGAAAGACGAACTGCTGGTGGAAACGGTGGTCAGGCTCGGCTATGTGACGGAAGAGGATATTGTCAAAATATTTCAGGAAAATCTCAAGCTCGAATATGTTGACCTGGAAGCTCTGGCGCCAGGCAGGGCGGTGGTCAAGTATCTGCCCCGCGATCTGTGCGAGCGCAACAGACTTGTCCCCATCCGCCTCTTTGAGCGGCAGCTGACCGTGGCCATGGCCGATCCGTCGGACATGTTCAAATGCGACAATATTGCCATGATGACCAGTCTGAAGGTGGTGCCGGCCATCGCCAGGGCTGCCGATATTCTCGCCCTGCTGGCCAAAACCTACGACACTCCTGCCCCGGCTGAGTCGCAGGGCGCCATCGCCATGATGTCCGATGCGGAGAGCGAAGATGATATCGACATCATCATCGAGGAGGAGAAAAATGTTACGATCCAGCAGCTGATCAGCTCGGCCAAGGTCCCCCCGGTCATCCGCATCGTCAATGCCATTTTCTCCGAGGCGATCCAGAGCAAGGCGAGCGATATCCATATTGAGCCGAAAACCGGCAGCACCCTTGTCCGCTACCGGGTCGACGGCATGCTGCACAGCAGGATCAAAATCCCGATCGAGCTGCATCCCGCCATTGTCTCCCGGGTCAAGATTCTGGCCAAGCTCGATATTGCCGAGCGCCGCATCCCCCAGGACGGCAGAATTACCCTCAAGGTCGCCGCGAAGATGATTGATATCCGCGTCTCCACCATGCCCACCATCAACGGTGAAAAGGTTGTGCTGCGGGTGCTGGATAAGAGCGCCTCCATCAAAAGTCTGGCCGAGCTGGGGATCATGAAGGTGGATCGGGAAAAGATAGAATTTTTGCTGAAAAAACCGCAGGGCATGATCATTTCCACCGGCCCCACCGGCAGCGGCAAGACCACCCTGCTCTATTCCCTGCTCCATAAAATGCTGGACAGCACCAAGAACTATCAGACCATCGAGGACCCGGTGGAATATTTCCTGGAGGACGCCAGCCAGATCTTTGTCAAGGATAAGGTGGGGCTTTCATTTCCCTCGGTGCTGCGCGCCACCATGCGCCAGGATCCTGATGTTATTCTGGTGGGCGAGATCCGCGATTTCGAGACCGCCGATATTGCCTTCAAGGCGGCCCTGACCGGCCATATGGTGCTCTCCTCCCTCCATACCAACTCCTCGGTGGCCTCCATCACCCGGCTCATCGATATGCAGGTGAAGCCGTATCTGATCAGTTCCTCCCTGGAGGGCATCATTGCCCAGCGGCTGGTCAGAAAACTCTGTCCCGCCTGCCGGCAGCCGGTGACCCCGGACAGCGCCCTGCTCGAACTGCTGAAAGTGCCGGAAGACAAGCAGGCAGGTCCCTTTTATGCCGGCGATGGCTGTGAGAAATGCGGACAGTCCGGCTATGTCGGCCGCACCGGCATTTTTGAGATCTTTTCCATGAATGATGAATTCCGGCATGTGATCAGCAGCAGCTACCGGGAGGCGGAACTGGTCAAGATGGCCAGGGCCGGCGGCATGGCGACCCTGCTGGAAAACGGGCTGACCAAGGCAAACCGGGGGGAAACGACCCTTGATGAGGTCCTGCGGGTGCTCGGCTCCCAGTCGCGCTATGAAAAACAGTGTGAAAACTGCGGCAAACACATTGATGTCAATTTTCTTTACTGCCCCTTCTGCTCGGCCATGAAACAGGATTACTGCATCTCCTGCCGGGTGCCCCTGGAAAAGGAATGGGATTCCTGCCCGTTCTGCGGCCACAAAAAAAAAAGGACCATGACCGCGGCGGGCCAAGGGGATGAGGGGTACCGCCATCCCTGACGAATTTGTAAAAACTGAATATGAACCACGGAGCGCACAGAGCGCACAGAGATAACTATCTGTAATAAATATTATTTCTCTGTGTTCTCCGTGTGCTCTGTGGTGGAAAAAGACTATTTTTACGAAGCCATCGTCCCTGGGGAGGCGTGTCAGGGATGCCGGCCGTTACCTGCGCCATCCCCCCGGTCCAGATGCAGGTCCTCCCAGGAGGCGGGATCGGTCAACGGCTCCAGATGGGTGAAGACGGTGACATTGGGCAGGGCGCGGCGGATATCCGCCTCCATGTCTTCCGCCAGCTGGTGGCCCTGCTGCACGGTCCAGGTGCCGGGGGTGAGGAGATGGAAAGAGACGAATTTGCGGGCCCCCGATTGCCGGGTGCGCAAGGCATGATACTCGATGTCCGCTTCAGCCCGGGTGTATTTTTCCAGCACCCCCCGGATAACGGCCACGTCTTCCGGGGGGAGGGCGGCATCCATCAGGCCCAGGATCGATTTGCGCATGATCTGCACGCCGGTCCGGATGATATTGGCGGCAACAATGATCGCCACCAGCGGGTCCAGCCGTTCCCAGCCGGTCAGGGCCACCGCGCCGACGCCGACCAGGACGCCGGCCGAGGTCCAGACGTCCGTCAGCAGATGATGGGCATTGGCTTCCAGGGTAATGGAATGGTAGGCCTTCCCGGCCCGCAGCAGCACAAACGCCACAAAAAGATTCACCAGGGCCGCGATGATGGAAACGCCCAAGCCGAGTCCGATCTGGTCAAGAGGTTTGGGGAAGATCAGTCTTTCCGTGGCGGCCACGGCAATACTGATTGCGGCGATCAGGATCAATGACCCCTCGACGCCGCTGGAAAAGTATTCCGCCTTGGTGTGGCCGTAGGCATGGTTTTCATCAGCCGGCAGGGCGGCGATTTTCAGCATGGCCAGGGCCATCACCGCCCCGGCCAGGTTGACCAGGGATTCCAGGGCGTCCGACAGCAGACCCACCGAACCGGTCAGGGCATAGGCCATCGTCTTGAGCCCGATGGTAATGACCGCGGCCCCAATGGAAAGCCAGGCGTAATTTGTTAAGGATAAATTTTTCTTCTGCACCGGAGTGAAAGGCTCAGCTCGATTTCTGGCCGGTGATGGCTTTAATCGGCAGTCTGATGGTGAAGGTTGTGCCCACGTTAACCATACTTTCCACGGATATCATGCCCTTGTGGCTCTGGATCGTTTTCAGGGCAAAGGTGAGTCCGAAGCCGGGGCCATAGGTTTTGGAGGTGAAGAAAGGGTCGTAGATGTTCTTCAGTTTGTCTTTGTCAATGCCTTTGCCCGTATCGGCAACCTGGATTTCAAAATAACCCTCATTGACGCCGGTGGAGATCGACAGCTCCCGCTTTTCGCCGTTCATGGCCTCGATGGAATTTTCTATCAGATTGGCGATGGCCATGGTGATGTTTTCCTGGTCCGCGTGGATCAGGGGCGGATTTCCCATGAAGTGCAGGTTCAGCCTGATGTTCTTTCTTTCCATCTCATGCCGGTAAATGCTCAGGGCATTCATCGTGATCTCATTGAGATCGGACGGCTCGGTGTAGCAGAGGGTGGCGCCTTTCAGGGCAATCAGCTCATGCACCATCTTTTCCAGCACTTCCACATTCTTGAGGATGATATCGATATACTTGCGGTTCTGGCTCCCCTCGGGCAGATTGTCGCGCAGCCGGCGGCCGAAACCGCCGATGGCCACCAGGGGATTTCGCACCTCGTGGGAAACCTCATCCACAAAATGGTCCAAGGCGTCGAATTTTTCCTTTTCCGCCAGCTTTTTGCTTTCCATCTTCTGGGACAGCAGGGTGCGGACCCGGGCCATGACCTCCTTGAAGTCGAAGGGTTTGGTGATATAATCGTCCGCCCCGATGTCAAGGCCCTTCACCTTGTCCGGCACCTGGCTTTTGGCGCTCAGCATGAGAATGGGAATCTGCCTGGTGGTTTCATCCTGCTTGATGCGCCGGCATACCTCATAACCGTCGATCTTCGGCATCATGACATCCAGGACGATCAGATCGGGCAGATATTCGTGCACCTTTTTCAACCCCTCTTCACCGTCATAGGCCTCGGCCGTGTCGCAGCCCTCGATGCGGAATC
>JACQYM010000388.1:0-1727 GCA_016208225.1 Deltaproteobacteria bacterium
ATCCAGGTCAGCTCGGTCACTTCCGGCACATCGGACTGGACCCAGAGGATGCACCGGTCCGGATCAAGCCCCAGGGCGAGAAAATCGGCGGCCGCCTCCATGGTGTCCCGGGCCAGGGCCCGGCTGTCGCCCACCGAGGTCAGGGCATGCAGATTGACGATAAAGGCATAGAGTTCGCCGCGGTCCATATTGTTGATCATGGGGCGCATCATGCCGAAATAATTACCGATGTGCAGTTTGCCGGATGGCTGGATACCTGAGAGAATTTTCATGACATCTCAATCGCTATATGGACTCGTAAAAACTGAAAATGAACCACAGAGCACACAGAGACCACAGAGATAACTGACCGTAATTGAAAAACATTTCCTCTGTGAACTCTGTGCGCTCTGTGGTGAAAACAGACTTATTACGAATTCATTTAATGCTGAATTTGTAAAAGTCCCTGATCGTGCGTGGACAGAGTGCCCTTTATACCCATCCCGGGCAAGAAGAACAATAAAAAAGGGAGCGTTTCCGCTCCCTTTTTTTACGCCATGCAATACAACCGGGCAGTAATTACTTCACCTCTTCAAAATCGGCGTCAACAACATCGTCGTCGTCCTTCTTGCCGGCCCCGGCGCCTGCGCCGGCGGTGCCGCCGCCGCCCGCAGCTCCTCCGCCCGCATCACCGCCCGGATGGCCCTTGGACGCCTGGGAGTACATGATCTCGGCCAGTTTGTGCGATGCCTGGGTCAGCTCTTCCGTTGCGGCCTTGATGGTATCTGTGTCATTGCCTTCCATGGCTTTTTTCACCTTTTCGATGGCCTGTTCAACCTTGCTTTTGGTCTCGGCATCCGCCTTGTCGCCCACCTCTTTCAGGCTTTTTTCCGTGGCATAAATCAGCGAGTCGGCGCCGTTTTTCGCCTCAACCAGGGCCTTGCGCTTCTTGTCCTCGTCCGCATGGGCCTCGGCATCGCGCTTCATCTTCTCGATCTCCTGTTCGGAGAGACCGCTGGAGGCGGTAATCTTGATGGACTGCTGCTTGCCGGTTCCCAGGTCCTTGGCTGACACGTGCAGAATGCCGTTGGCGTCCAGGTCAAAGGTGACCTCGACCTGCGGCACGCCGCGGGGCGCGGGAGGAATGTCGGTCAGCTCGAAACGGCCGATGCTCTTGTTGTCCTGGGCCATCTCCCGCTCGCCCTGCAGAACATGGATGGATACCGCCGGCTGGTTGTCCGCCGCGGTCGAGAAAATCTGGCTCTTCTTGGTGGGCACCGTGGTGTTTTTCTCGATCAGCCGGGTGGTGACGCCGCCCAGGGTTTCAATGCCCAGCGACAGCGGGGTGACATCGAGCAGCAGGATGTCTTTTACATCGCCTTTCAGCACGCCGCCCTGAATGGCGGCGCCGATGGCCACCACCTCGTCCGGATTGACGCCCTTATGGGGCTCCTTGCCGCCGAAAATTTCCTTTACCTTCTGCTGCACCTTGGGCATTCTGGTCATGCCGCCGACCAGGATGACTTCATCAATGTCCGACAGGGACAGGCCCGCGTCTTTCAGCGCCGTCTGGCAGGGACCGATTGTCCGGTCGATCAGATCGCCCACCAGGGATTCCAGCTTGGCGCGGCTCAGCTTGACATTGAGATGCTTCGGCCCCGTGGCGTCGGCGGTGATAAAGGGCAGATTGATTTCCGTTTCCATGGTGGAGGAAAGCTCTTTTTTGGCCTTTTCCGCCTCTTCCTTCA
>JACQYM010000388.1:1835-12906 GCA_016208225.1 Deltaproteobacteria bacterium
GCGCTGCAGCGCCATTTTGTCAGTGCGCAGGTCAATGCCCTGGTCCCGCTTGAACTCATCGGCCAGCCAGTTGACGATACGCATGTCAAAATCCTCGCCGCCCAGGAAGGTGTCGCCGTTGGTGGATTTGACCTCGAACACGCCGTCGCCGATTTCCAGAATGGAGATATCAAAGGTGCCGCCGCCCAGGTCATACACCGCGATGGTCTCTTCCCCTTTTTTATCAAGGCCGTAGGCCAGCGAAGCGGCGGTGGGCTCATTTATGATCCGCAGCACATTGAGGCCGGCGATGCGGCCGGCGTCCTTGGTGGCCTGGCGCTGGCTGTCATTGAAATAGGCCGGCACGGTGATGACCGCATCGGTCACCGCCTCGCCCAGGTACTCCTCGGCCGTCTGCTTCATTTTACCCAGCACCATGGCGGACAGTTCGGCGGGGGTGTACTGCTTGCCGCCCACTTCTACAGCCGGGTCGCCCTTGCCTTCCACGATCTTGAAGGGGCTGATCTCAATTGATTTCTTCACTTCAGCATCAGAGAACTTGCGGCCGATCAGCCGTTTCATGGCAAAGATGGTCCGCGTCGGATTGGTCACGGCCTGCCGCCTGGCAACCTGGCCGACCAGCCGTTCCCCGCTCTCGGTAAATGCCACCACCGAGGGGGTTGTCCTGTTGCCTTCCGCGTTGGTCAGCACCTTCGGCTCGCCGCCTTCCATGACCGCAACGCAAGAGTTTGTGGTCCCCAAGTCTATTCCTATAATTTTACCCATGATATATCTCCAGAAAATCTATTTAATCATCAACGGCTATCGCCTGCTGTTTCAGTCTTTTTCGCCACGACAACTTTGGCCGGACGGATCAACCTGTCCTTATACATATATCCCTTCTCAAATTCCCGCACCACGCAGTTGGCATCAACCTCGCCCGTTTCCTCCATGGCCAGCGCCTCGTGGATATTCGGATCAAACGGGGAACCGATGCTTCTCATGGGAAGCAGCTCGAATTTTTCCAGGGCGGTCATTAAACCTTTATAGGTCAGCTCCACCCCGGCAAGCAGATCGGCCGAATTCCCTGTTTTTTTGAACTGCTCAATGGCCCGCTCCAGAGTATCGATGCACGGCAGCAATTCCTTGAAGACCTGCTCTTCCCTGTATTTCAGGGCAAGACCGCGGTCGCGTTCCATCCGTTTCTTATAATTTTCAAACTCCGCGGCCAGCCGCATCAACTTGTCCTTCATGTCAGCAGCCTCGGCCCGGGCCTGTTCCATCTCATCAATTGCAGGAGACTCTGTTTGTTCCGCACCTTCACCAGCAGAGCCATCGACCTTCTCTGCCTCTGCCGCTGTCTCCTGTTCCTCAAGCTCCAGAGCCTTGTCGACGCTTTCCTCTTTTCCCGCCACCAGTTCCTCCTTTCTTATCGCAAAAGCATTGATGGCATTCGCCATCCTGATTTCAATTTTTTTTGCGAGTCCATTAAGCATTCCTTCTTCCCTCGGGGACGGTTATCTGCCCAATGAATATCTCGCTGAATTTGCTTCGGATCAACAGGAACACCCCGGCCAGTTGCGCCATGGATTTCAGGGTGCTGTTGTTTGGGGGAACAATAAGTATGCTCGTTTTCCTTGTCAAGTAAATGGGGAAATAGTTGTTTTTTTCTGATTATTTAGGGCTGCACCTTGATTTTCCGCGGAAATATCTGCTAGTCTGAGGAACAGTAATTTCAGATGTTTGCCGCGGTTTATCCCCTTCTTCTTCCCGCGCAGGATGAGGATAAAATGCAGAACAAAACCATTGTCCCTCTCGTTCTTCTCTTTACCGCCCTCTGCTTCCATTTTCCGGCCCATGCCGAAATGCGGCCGGTGTTGAAAAACAGGGTGGGAGTGCCGCCTTTTGATATCCTGCAGGAGCTGCTGGCCACCGGCAGCCAGACCAGAAAAAGAAGCCCTGCCGGGCAAAACGCCTCTGCCGCGCCCTGGGTCACCTGGCTTGCCGATTCGGATGCCAGGGTGCAGTCCGAATTCATCTTCGCCCAGCCCGGCCGCCGGATTTTCAGCGTGCGCAATCTGGCAAACCAGCTCAGCACCGCCACCGGGGCCGTTGATTACGGCGTCCTCTTTCTGCACAGTCCCGTGCTGCTCATTACCGGCAATACCGACAGCGAGGCCATCCGCCTGTTCAGCATGGGCCAGGCCGATCTCACCCCGGCCATCCGGCAGGAACTGGGCCAGCTCTCCCTGGCTCTGGGCGGTGCGGGCCAGGCGGGGAAAGGGGAAAACAGGGAAGCACAGCGCCTGCTCATTGAAAAGAATATCGACTACCAGGTGCGGCAGGCCGTGGAACGCTACCGGGAGAGAATCAACAACGGCAGGCTGGCAGTGGTGGGGAGCGTGCTCGATATCGCCAATGATTACGGCCGGGGGGCCGATCAGCTGATCATCATCAACATCAACGGCGAGACGGACACTGAAAAACTGAGGGAACTGCCGCTGTTACGAACGGTCGATCCGAAGCTGCTGACCAATGTGGGCAGGTCGGCAGCTCCGGATGCGAAGGGGACTAAGCCGAGGCAAGATACTTTCTGATGTTCTCCGCAATGGTCTGAAAGATCATGCGGAAGGTGGCCTCGTCGCGCTCAAGCAGGGTGATCCTGAACCCCTGCATCGATGTGGCGAAGGAGGAAAGCGGCACCACACAGATGCCGGTGGCGCCGAGCAGATAATAGACAAACCGCTTGTCCAGGGATACATTGGCCGGGCTGACCAGTCTTTCAATTTCGGCGCGCACCTGACTGTTGTCAATCTCCAGGATCTGGCCGTGGGTCAGGGCCCCCTCCTGAAAAGCCACGCTCATGTAAAAGGCGCCGTTGGTGCGGTTGACCAGGACGCCGTCGATATCCTTCAATGCCTCATAGGCGATATTGGAATATTTCTCATACCGCTCCACCCGCTCGGCCAGGTAGTTGCCGTACTCCGGATGGCTGACAACGCGGGGATAGGCCCGCTGCGGCAGCGTGGTCGAACAGACCTCGACCATCTTGGAATTGAGAATCGACTGCACGTATTTTTCAAACATCGGGTCCCGGTGGCCGTTATAGACCTCGATCCAGCCGCAGCGGGAACCGGGCCAGGGCATCTCCTTGGAAATGCCCCGCATGGCAATGGCCGGCACCTCGCCGACGATATCGGAAATCGGCACCGTCTTTTTGCCGTTATAAACAATATTATGGTACACTTCGTCGCAGATGACAAAAAGGTCATAACGGCGGGCCAGTTCAATCATGCCGCGCAGGATGGCCTCGGGGTAGACGGCGCCGGTGGGATTATCCGGGTTGATGATCAGAATGCCGGCAACCGCCGGGTTATATTTGATCCTCTTTTCCAGATCGTCAAGATCCGGATACCAGTTGTTTTCCGGATCAAGGATATAGGTGACCGGCCGGTCGCCGGCATGGGCCGCTTCCGCGGAGGAATGGGTGGTGTAACTCGGCGTCGGCACCACCACCCGGGCGGTGGAGCGCAGGAAGCCGAAAATTTTGGTGATGGCATCGCCCAGGCCGTTAAAGAAAAGAATATCGTTGGCGTCTATCTGGGCGCCGCCCCGGCTGTTGCGCCGCTCGGCGATGAACTGCCTGGTCTCCAGCATGCCGCGGGTGGGGGAATAGCCATAGGTGGCATCTTCCATGACCAGCTCGGCCACAATCTCCTTCATCCAGGTCGGTATCTTCTCGCCCTTGGCCACCGGATCACCGATATTTTCCCAGTACGTCTTCCTGCCAAGCTGCTGCAACTTCTCGCCGACACTGACAATATTGCGAATCTCGTATGTCAGCTCACCTGCCCCGCTATGCACTATATCTGTACGCATCGATCTGTTCCTCTTCCCATCAAGGAAAATAAAAAGAGTAAAAAATGAATCCGTTTTAGTACCACACCGTTAAAAGATAGTCAATCGGCGTTAAGCCTTTGTAAATAAGTAATTCAACTTTCTGAGTTGGCACAAAGTATTGAAATCGTGAATTATATTACATCATTACCGGTCGTCATTCCGGCATGTTTTTAGCCGGAATCCAGTATACGGGCTTTTGCTGGATGCCGGATCAAGTCCGGCATGACGGATTGCATGCTGCTTATATCATGCTACTCATTGTAAAATCGCATAATTCAACAACTCAGAAAGTTGAGTAAGTAACATGGCCGTCTGCATGGCCGGAACGCCTAAGGAGGCGCAACGAAATAGTTACAAAGAGACAAGTTATTCCGTAATAGCTCCTTAATCTATCCTGACAAGTTGCCGATGAGAGCATGTAAGAGCAACATTTTCCAGGGAGGGAAAACCATGGCGGCAATCTGGAGATTTTCAATACAGAATAACATGGTGACAAGCGGTGAAAGAGAACGGCGGCAGATTTCCAAACACGGCTGCAATGAACCTTTCAAGGACCGTTACTGGTGCCCGAAAGGCCAATGGTTCCGGAAAGAACCATGTCCGTTCATGAACCGGCGGGAATGCGACAACTATAAAGCGATGTGCGGCAGTCTTTGATGGCCGCCGATTCTGCGGTGCGCGATCTTCCCCGTGGTCATCAACGCTCTCGCCTGCTAGACGGCAAGATGAAAAGCTCCGGGGCCTTGCGGCCGGGCCAGATAACGGGAGGCGGCCCTGGCAGCGATATCGGATTTGCGGGGCGCTGGCCCGTCTGCTGCGAGGCTGCCCTCCGCCGCTCCATCCCCTTGCCCGGAGGCTGCTTCCTCTGCGCCCCCATCCCGCTGCCCTTCCGCACCGCGCGCCGCCACATGCAGCTCCAGCCTGGCCTCCGACATGGCGGCCGAGGCTGAACGGGCAACTTTTCTGTCCTGGGACGAGGGGTTGGCCGGGGCCAGGGCCGCGGCCCTTACCCTGGTCATCCTGGCAATGGTTTCCTCAGGGGTTGCCCCCCTGGATGTATCGATCTGCACCTCGCCGGCAACCGCATATTCACGGCCATCCGGCCCCTTCTGGTAGACAAAGGAAGCACCGCCCTTGGCCAGGCCGCCGGCAGCGGCGAGATGGGCCTGTTCATGGGCCCGGACAGTGGCATCGGCTTTTTTCAGCTCAAGCAGCTGGGCCACCTCCTCCTGGTCAAGAGGCTCGCCATCCACGCCGTTGGCCCGGACGGCATTCGTTTGCACGGCTTCCGACGACTCGTCTTTCACCGCCCCGGTTTGCTGCGCACCGGCCTCAGCTTCTGCCTCCATACCGCTCGCAGCCGGCTGGGACTCCTGTTCATTCTCCGCGACCCCGGCCGCGGCAAAGGCCATGGTATCCTGGCTGGCATAGGCCCGCACCGCACACAAGGCACAGCTGCCGCAGCGGCAGTCCGGGGCGGCAGCGGCCCCTTTGTCCCCGGCTGCTCTGTTCCGCCAGTACTGGCCGGGCTGAAACCGGTCCCCCTGGCCGTCGGCCGGGCGCAGCTGCTCCGGCGCGGAACGGGCCGACGCCGCGGGCGATGCTGCAGCAGGCTGCGGTTCCGCATACGTTTTTGTCAGGATGGCGTTCAGGCTAACCATATTGTCATGCCGGGTATTTCAGACGATAATTCGATGCGCCGCGGCCTTCCCCGGCACAGTAACAATGTACAGTATACACCTTATCGGCAGAACAGATCCAGAACCTTATGGAAAATCGTAGAGTGAGGAGTGAGGAGTAAAGCGTCTCATGACCCTCACTCCTCACTCCTCACTCCTCACTTTTCCCCTCACTCCCTCTCGCCGATCGGCACGAACGGCTGCCTTCTGGGACCGGTATAAATCTGCCGGGGTCTGCCGATCCGCCAGTTCGGATCATCCCACATCTCCTTCCAGTGGGCGATCCAGCCCGGCAGACGACCAAGGGCGAACATCACGGTTAACATGTTTTTCGGAATGCCGATGGCCCGGTAGATGATGCCGCTGTAAAAATCCACGTTCGGATAGAGATTTCTTTCCAGAAAGTAGCTGTCTCGCAGAACAACCTCTTCCAGTTCCCGGGCAATATCCAGCAACGGATCAGAGGTGACGCCCAGGGAGGCGAGCACCTGATCGCAGGCATCCTTGATGATGCGGCAGCGCGGGTCGTAACTCTTGTACACCCGGTGGCCGAAGCCGTACAAGCGGAACGGGTCCTTCGGATCTTTGGCCTTTTCCAAGTACTTCATGTAATCGCCGCCGCTTTCGTAAATCTCCTCCAGCATGTCGATCACCGCCTGGTTCGCCCCGCCGTGCAGCGGTCCCCAGAGGGCATTGATGCCGGCTGAAATCGAGGCATAGAGATTGACCCTGGCGCTGCCGACCAGCCTGACCGTGGAGGTGGAACAGTTCTGCTCGTGGTCGGCATGGAGAATGAGCAGCTTGTTCAAGGCGGCGACCACCGGCTCGCTGACCGTATAGGGCCGGACCGGCGAATCAAACATCATGTTGAGAAAATTGGCGCAGTAGGAGTAATCATGCCGGGGATAGACCAGCGGCTGGCCCATGGACTTCTTGTAGGAAAAGGCGGCAATGGTGCGGATTTTCGAGATGAGCCGGGCCGCCATCATATCAATATTCTCGCCGGGATTGTCATTCATCTCCGGATAAAAATTACAGAGCGAATTCACCATGGAGGAAAGAATGGACATGGGCGGCGCATAGGGCGGGAAATGATCGAAAAAATGGATCATGTCCTCGTGGATCAGGGCAAAACCGCCCAGCAGCCGGCTGAATTCCGACAGCTGCGGCCTGGTGGGCAGACTGCCGTGCACCAGCAGATATGCCACTTCGACGACAGAGCAATTGTCCGCCAACTGCTCGATGGCATAGCCCCGGTAATTGAGAACGCTCTTCTCGCCATCCAGAAAGGTGATGGAACTGGCGCAGGAACCGGTATTCATATACCCGGAATCGATGGTCACGTAGCCGGTCTGAGCACGCAACGCCCTGATATCGATAGCTTTTTCTCCTTCCGTCCCTTCAATGATCGGCAGGATATATTTCTTTCCATCAAGTATCAGTTCCGCTTTTTTATCGGAGATAAAGTCATCAAGCATTTTTTTATCCTTCGTGTATTCCCGCCACTCCCGGCCAGCTTCATGTTCTCATCAGCTTGTCTGCCGGGGATTTCCGGCACTATGATCAGCTACTTGCAGATAACGTTGTCTGTGTTTACCGCGTCCACTGACCCGTGGATGAAAGGACAAAGAAAAATGTCCGGATATTGTCGGGAGTGCTCCGTGCGGCTTCATCGGTGATTGACGAACGCCGCTTTCAACATTATATAAAGCCTTCATCATTGGCGCGAGAAATGATTATATGCAGATTTCACCCAATTTTCAATACGTAACATTTTTATCCGGTTTCTTGCAACAATTCATATTCCTTACAAAAAAGAGCATCGAAAGACAAAATGGTTCCACCCGGCAGTCTCTATCAGCAAAGATTGGCGCAGTTCATCGAGCAGGTTACCCTCTATCCCGTTTCCTGTGAAAAGCTGGCCTGCGGCAGGACGGATTCGGAGTGGCTGGAGGCCGTCCTGGCCGGCGGGGCCCGCATCGTGCAGTTGCGGGACAAGGAATCGGACGACCGCACCCTGTTTGCCAAGGCGCAGTTTTTCCGGCGAAAAACCGCGGCGGCAGGGGCACTTTTCATCGTCAACAACCGGCTGGACATCGCCCTGCTGGCCGGGGCCGACGGCATCCATCTCGGCAACAGCGACCTCCCCGCCCCGGAGGTGCGCCAGCTTGCCCCTGACCTGCTCATCGGCGTGTCGGCCAACACCAGGGAGCAGGCCGCCTCGGCAAAAGCCAGGGGCGCCAGCTACTACAACATCGGGCCGCTTTTCCGGACCGCAACGAAATCGGGGCTGACCGCTTTTCTCGGCGACCAGGCCATCCCCGCCTACGCCGCCGAATCAGACCTGCCGTTTACCGTCATGGGCGGCATCAAGCTGGAGCATGTGCCGCGCCTCACGGCCCTGGGCGCCCGCCGCATTGCCGTGGTCACCGCCCTGACCCAGGCCGCGGATATTGAACAGGAAACCAGACTCTGGATTGACGCCATCAACAGGGGGATAGAGACCGGGAGGACCAGGTTATGATCAGTCAGCAACTAGAGGAAATCAAGCTGCTCATGCAGTATGCCGTTCCCAGCGACGAACTGCCGCAGGCCCTTGCCCTGCTGGAAGAATACGGCGGCGACCGGATCGCCCTCAATCTTTTTCACGCCTTTTACAGTTATCTGCCGGAAGGCCTGGATGACGCCATCAACGGCATGCAGATCATCGCCTTGAAACAAGGAATTTTCCTGCTCTGCGCCGCCACGGGCATTGACAACTATCTCTATGTGGTCAGTCAGGAACAGGCGGAATTTCTCGGCAGCGCCGCCAACGGCATATGGGATAGCGAGGTGCTGGAATATTTCGGGTACGGGAGCCAGGAGGACAGTGCGAGAAGCCTGGAAGACCTGTCACGATTTCCGGCCTACACGCCGGCCAACGCCGATGCCAATCTCTGCCCGATCTGCTCGGCGGCGAACGGGGAATTCCACACCCTGGGCTGCCCGGTGGAAATCTGCCCCTGGTGCGGGGGCCAGCTCACCAACTGCCCCTGCCGCTTCACCATCACCGGCAAAAACAGCCTGCAGAACGAGGACTATCTGGAATCTTTTCATGAACAGCTGGTCAACAAGGGGCGCATTCCCTTTGATGCCGGTACCCAGCGCCCCGCCTATCCCGCGGCGGGGGAATAAGACCATTTCGGATTGCGGAATGCGGATTGGAGGTCGGGTTTTGAACCCGCCCCTACCATCCCTCTTGCATTTGGGCGGGTTTTGAACCCGCCCCTACCATTCCTCTTGCATTTGGGCGGGTTTTGAACCCGCCCCTACCTCACCACATTTAAATATTTGTAAAATTCCGAATCCGAGGAAAGAATCATCCTGGTATTCGGACCGAAGGAACTCTGGTAGGCCTCCAGACTTTTCGAAAAGGCATAAAATCCCGGGTTTTTATTGTACGCGTCGGCGTAAATCCCCGCCGCCTCGGCATCGGCCTTGCCCTTGATCTCTTCCGCCTCCCGGGTGGCCTGGGAGGTGATCAACTTCAGCTCCCGCTCAACCTTGCCGAGAATTTCCGCCTTCTCGCCTTCGCCCAGGGAGCGCTTTTCCGCGGCGATTCTCTTTCTTTCCGAAATCATCCGCTCATAGACTTTCTCGCGCACGGTATCGATATAATTGACCCGTTTCAGCATCACATCAACCAGCTCAATGCCGTAATCAACGGTGAGCTTGGAAGCAGACTCGAAAATCAGCTGCGAAATCTTATCACGTCCCAGCCTGATCGGCTCCGCCTTTGCCTCTTCGGCCACCCCGGAATTCGTGAACTGACCAGGCTCCCAGTCGGAACTTCTGATAATCTCCACCAGATTGTTCTTGTTGACCAGATCGCGGATCGAACTGTCGACGATATCATCCAGCAGGGTCATGGCGCGGGGCACATTGTCAACCGCCTGCAGAAAACGCAGGGGATCGGAAATTCTCCAGCGGGCGGTGGCATCGATATAGACAAAGGTCTTGTCATTGGTGGGGATCTGGTTCGGGTCCCCGTCCCAGATCAGGATGCGTTTTTCAAAAGTCCGCACCGCCTGGATAAAAGGGGTTTTAAAGTGCAGGCCCGCCTCGGTTACCGGATCGCCGACCGGGGCACCGAACTGCGTGACCACCGCCTGCGACCCTTCCGGCAGAATGAAAAACCCGTCCCACACCGTGATCCCGGCGCCGACCACCAGGGCAATCAATAGAGAACGCACAAATATATTCACAATATTCACCCTTTAATTCGTGTTTTGGGTCGTAGCCTTGCGGCTGCCGGAAAGATCGAGAAACGGCAGGATCGACTGCTGCCCTTTATCAATGACATAGATATCGGTGACGGTGGGCAGCACCTTCTGCATGGTTTCCAGATACATCCTTTTTCTGGTCACCTCCTCAGCCTTGCTATACTCACTGAGCACCGCCAGAAAACGGGCCGTTTCACCGTATGCCAGATTGGTGCGTTCAATGGCATAGCCGTGCGCCTCTTCCAGCAGCTTTTTCGCATCGCCGCGGGCCTTGGGGATCAACTTGTTATAGGTCTGCTCCGCCTCATTGACCAGACGCTTCATGTCCTGATCAGCCTCGTTCACCTCATTGAAGGCGGGCTTGACCGAATCGGGCGGGTTCACATCCTGCAGCTTCACGGTCAGCACCTTCACCCCGCTCTCATACTTGTTCAGGCTCTCCTGCAGCATGCGGGCCGTCTCTGCCTCAATAATCTCCCGGTTGCCCAGCACATAGTCAAAATCCCGGTTGCCGACAATGCTGCGGATCGCCATTTCCGAGACATCCCGCACCGCCTGATCAACATCGCCCACCCTGAAGACAAACTGAAACGGATCCTGCACCTTGTACTGCACGATCCATTCGACATCGATGACATTCTTATCGCCGGTCAGCATCAGGGATTCCATGTCATACCCCTCCTTGACAAACACCGACTGCTGCCCCGGGACCTTGGTGCGGAAGCCGAATTCCTGCTTGCGCACGGTTTCCACATCAACCTTGATCACCTCATCCATCAGGGGAATCTTGAAGTTGAGACCGGAGGAGGCAAGCCGGGAAAATTTGCCCAGGCGCAGCACAACCCCTTTCTCGCCGGGCTCAATGGTGTAAAAAGAGGAATAAATGATCTGGATGCCAAAAATGATGGCGACAACGGCCAGCACCCGCATGATGCCGCCGCCGATATCGGGCGGCGGGCTTTGCGTCCCGCTGCCGCCGCTCTCCCGTCCTCCTCCCCCTTTGTCGCCGCTGCCTTCAAAGCTCTCTTTGATTTTTTTCAGCAGGGCCGCAAGCATCTCTTCCGGAGTCGAAGGACGCTTTCTCTGCCCCCATGGTGGTTGCTGGTCATCAAATGCCATTTTTCTTTCCTTTATTCATATAAGGTTCAAACGTTTCAACGTTCCAACGATCAACCGTTCAAACGTCCATCAGCTATGGGCCATGAGGCGCAAAATCCGCAATCCGCAATCCGCAATCCGCAATCCGCAATC
>JACQYM010000389.1 GCA_016208225.1 Deltaproteobacteria bacterium
CTGGTCATCAAGGGGGATGGCCGAGATATCAAGGGGCCGGCCCGAGTCCTTCTCGATGAGCCTCACCGCCCGGTCGATGACAGTGAGGGTCTTGAGCCCCAGGAAATCAAACTTGATCAGCCCGGTCATCTCGGTGTACTTCATGTCGTACTGGGTGAGCACCTCGCCTTTCGGGCCTTTGCACACCGGCAGGTATTCCACCATCGGTTCCGGCGAGATGACCACGCCCGCGGCGTGGATGGAGGTATGGCGCTGCAGACCCTCCAGCACCATGGCGATATTGAGCAGCTGTTTGACCTGGTCCTCGCGCTGGTACAGATCCTTTAACCGCGGTTCCTGCTCCATGGCCTTTTTGATGGTCATTTTCAGCTCTTCCGGCACCAGCTTGGCAATGCGGTCCACGTCGCCGAACGGCATGGCCAGGGCGCGGCCCACATCGCGGATGACGCCCTTGGCCTTCATGGAGCCGTAGGTGATGATCTGCGTCACATGCTCGTCGCCGCCATATTTGTCATGCACGTATTTGATCACCTCGCCCCGCCGCTCCTGGCAGAAATCAACGTCAAAGTCGGGCATGGACTTGCGTTCGACATTGAGAAACCGTTCAAAGATGAGGCCGTAGGGGATCGGATCGATATCCGTGATGCGCATGCTGTAGGCGACCAGGCTGCCCGCCCCGGAGCCGCGGCCCGGCCCTACCGGAATATCATTATTCTTCGCCCAGTTGATGAAATCGGCCACAATGAGGAAGTAGCCGGGGAATTCCATGGTCTTGATCACCTCGATTTCCATGTCCAGCCGCTTGCGGTAGGTCTTTTCCAGCTCCGGGCTCACCTCCTGCCTGCTGCGCATGTCGCGCAGCCGCTCCTTGAAACCCTCCCTGGCCGTCTTCTCAAACAGCGAATCCAGGGTTTCACCCGCCGGCACCGGGAATATGGGGAAATAGTGATGGCCGAATTCCAGCTCCAGGTTGCAGCGGGCCGCAATGGCAGCGGTATTGGCAATGGCCTCCGGGCAATGGGCAAAGCTTGAGCGCATCTCCTCCGGCGACTTGAAATAGAGCTGATCCGTGGTGAATTTGAAGCGGCCGGCATCCAGGATATTTTTGCCGGTCTGGATGCAGAGCAGCAGCTCGTGGGCCTTGGACTCCTCCCGGTTCAGGTAATGACAGTCATTGGTTGCCACCAGGGGAATGCCAAGCTCGGCGGCCAGCGTTTTCAGGCCCCGGTTGGCCGCGTGCTGCTCCTCCATGCCGTTTTCCTGCAGTTCGAAATAGAGCCGGTCGCCGAAGATCTCCCGCAGTTCCAGGGCCTTCTGTCGGGCCAGCTCCATATTTTTTTCCCTGGCGATCAGATAGGGGATTTCCCCGTGCAGGCAGGCGGTCATGGCAATGAGGCCGTCGCTGTGGGCCACCAGCAACTCTTTATCGATGCGCGGCTTGTAGTGGAACCCCTGGAGCTGGGCGATGGAGGCCAGTTTCATCAGGTTTTTATAACCGTCCCTGTTCATGGCCAGCAGCAGGAGATGAAAGGCGGCCTTGCCCGCGCTCTTGGCCGATTTGTCGGTGCGGGACTCCGGGGCGATATAAAATTCGCAGCCGATGATCGGTTTGATGCCCGCCTTTCTGGCCTTGACATAGAACTCGAGGGCGCCGTACATGGAGCCGTGGTCGGTGATGGCCACCGTGTCCATGCCGAATTCCTTGCACTTGGCCAGCAGGTCATCCAGGCGGATGGCGCCGTCCAGCAGGCTGTACTGGGTGTGGACATGGAGATGGATGAAATTGGTCTGATTGGTCATATTGGTCTTGTTGGTCTGATTGGTCTGATTGGTCTAACTGGTCTAACTGGTCTGATTGGTCATATTAGTCTAACTGGTCTCATTGGTCTGATTGGTCAGTTGAAGTTGACTAGTAAGACCAGTAAGACTAATCAGACTAATAAGACTAATAAGACTGATTCAGGCAAACCCAAATCTGTCCAGCGCCTCCAGGCTTTCCTGCACACCGCCCTCGTGATGCGGCTCCAGGGTGACGATGGGGGTGAGGTTGTTTTGTTTAAGGTAGGCAAATAACCCGGTAAAATCAAAGAGGCCCCGGCCCACGGCCAGATGGGTATCGCTGGTGCCGTGATTGTCATGCAGATGGAGCTGGCCGAGCCACGGTTCCAGCGCCGGCAGCCAGTCCTGCCAGCTGTTTTTAGCAAAGGCCATGACATGGCCCACATCCAGGCAGAAACGGGCATGGGGCGAAGCAAGGGACTCAAACATCTTTTTATGCTGCTCCGGGTTCTGCTCATAGGTGTTTTCCAGCATGAAGGGAGTCTTCCGCGCCGTGGCGATGACCAGCAGCTCCTGCCACGCTTCCAGGGAATATTTGAACCACTCCTGCTCCTTATAGCCATGTTTGTTTGCTTCATAGCCCAGGTGGCAGACAATGGATTTCGGCCTGAACACGGGAATCAGGTCAAAGGCCCGGCGGATCTTGTCGCGGCTCGCTTTCCGGATCTGTCGATCAAGGCTGCCCGGTGACAGCTCAAAAAAAGGGGCATGCAGAGTGCAGGCCAGGTTGGCGGCGGCCAGCCGGTCGGCGATGGCGGCAAACTCCCCGGCTGAACCGGTGTACAGAATATCCCCTTCCAGCCCGATTTCCGGTTGAATCCCTTCGGCTATGAACCGATCGATATTGGCCTGCAGATAGCGGAAAGGGGCGTTGGCAAAACAGCGTGACTTGAGAGTGGCAAGCGGCATGGCGCGGTTACTCGTCCGTCAGGGGTTTGGCCTCATCGATCAGCATGATGGGGATGTCATCCCTTATTTCATAAACCAGCCGGCAGGCGCGGCAGATCAGGCCGTCGCCTGTGTCGTTTAATTGAACCGCGCCCTTGCATTTGGGGCAGGCGAGAATATCAAGAAGTTCTTTTTTTATCACGAGGGTTCCTGTTTCAGGTTGGTTTTAACCACAGAGAGCACTGAGCCCACACAGAGATAACGAAAAATATTTTCTCTGTGATCTCCGTGTGCTCTGTGGTGCAAATAGACTTTTAGCGACAATACCGTTCACTTAACATGAGCGATCGTTATTTCAATATTCATGATCTGGGTCTTCATCCTTCCGCGTGGGCGGAGACGATAGTTGCTCATTTTACGTTTCACTCCGCGTGGATTC
>JACQYM010000390.1 GCA_016208225.1 Deltaproteobacteria bacterium
GCTCTTCCGATCTAGCCGGCGCCACGCAAATTCATGTCGGGTTACGGCGATAGGGCCGCCTAACCCGACACCAGAGGCGCCTGTTGCGTTGGGTTACGCTTCGCTAACCCAACCTGCGAAAAATACTGCAAGTGTCTAAAGTCAGCTGGAATACTGAAAGCATCTGAAGCGTGCTATAACTTATTGTGCCGGCAGCGAAAGGTTTTATCCGAACAGAAAGTACCATAACTTTAGGCACTTTAGCGCATTTTAAATTTAAACACTTTTCTTCTCAGCCGTTATGCCTTCCCCATCCGGCCGGAAAGCCTCCACCGCAACCCTGCCGACCTCCCGGTACACCGTGTGCAGCGGGACCTCCCTGGCCATGGCCAGGCGGCGGCAATCCTCATATTCCGGATAGAGGATGTCGCCGATGGGTGTTGTCACCTTTTTCACCGCTACCTCCCCCAGTGCGGTATTGACGGTGCCTGTCTGCCGGGGCAGGGTCCAGCGCGATTGCCGGTGAAAGCGCAGGCCGATGGCCGTGCTCTCCGACAGGATGCAGCGTTTCAGCTCAAAGCCCATGGCCGGGTCGGCCACGACCCGCAGCAGAAAGCCGGGCCTGCCTTTTTTCATCTGCATGGGAATCAGGGCAACATCCAGGGCGCCCCTGGCAAAAAGCAGCTCGCTCAGATAGGGATAGCCTTCGGGCTGCCAGTCATCCAGATGGGTCTCAATGACCTCGACTTCCTGGGCTTCGGTCACCGGCGAGGGGGAGCCGATGACCAGCCGCAGCAGGTTGGGCCGTCCGTCGGCAAGCTGTCGGCTGCCCGCCCCGTAGCCCACCCGCTCGATGATCATCGGCGGCAGGGGGCCGAAGGAGCTGCGGCAGCCTTTGAGGATGGCGGCCCCGGTGGGGGTGACCAGTTCCTGGGTCAGGTCTGTGCCGTAAACAGGCATGCCTTTGATCAGTTCGCACACCGCCGGCGCGGGCAGGGGCAGTCTGCCGTGGGCGCATTCCACCCAGCCGTGCGACAGGGGCAGGGGGGAGGAAACGAGTTCTTGAATGTCGAAATAGTGCAGGCCGATGGCCGCGCCGACAATATCGATGATGGAATCAACCGCGCCCACCTCATGGAAATGGACCTCCGCGGGCAGGCAGCCGTGCACACGGGCCTCGGCCTCGGCCAGTTCGCTGAAGATGGCCAGGGATTTTTCTTTGACCGCCGGGGTGAGGGCGCTCCCGGCCAGCATATCGGCAATGGCGTGCCATGAGCGGTGCGGGTGATCGTGGGAAACAGTGATGGTGACGCGGGTGGCGGCCAGACCGTGCGGCGCTGTTTTCGTGCATTGCAGGGTGAAGCCTGCCAGGGGAAGCGCGGCCAGCTCCTGGTTGACGGTTTCTTCAGGCAGGCCGGCGTCCAGCAGGGCGCCGAGAAACATGTCGCCGCTGATGCCGGCAAAGGTGTCGGCGTAGGCCACCCTCATTTTGCGGAAAACCGCGTGCCGATTTTCAGCGGCCGGCCCTGCAGAAAGGCCTGGACGCTCATGCGGTTGCCGCCTTCTCGCTGCACCTCGCGTACCAGCAGGTAGTCATGGCCGGTGGCGATCATCATGCCGTCACGGTCAATGCGGCACAGGGTGCCGGGCGGTTCCATCGGTTCGCCGCTGATCACCTCCGGCCGGAAGAGACGCAGCCACTGCCCTTCATGCCAGGTATAGGCCAGGGGCCACGGATCAAGGCCGCGGATGAGACAGCTGATCCCCGCCGCCGGTCTGCTCCAGTCGATCTCCCCTTCCTCCTTGGTCAGCGGCGGGGCCTCGGTGGCCAGATGATTGTCCTGCCTGGTCGGCGGGAGCTTGTCCAGGCGCAGCAGCTCCAGGGCCTCGATGAGCAGCCGGCCGCCAAGTTTTGCCATTTTTGCTCCCAGGGTGGTCGAGGTGTCATCCGCCTTGATGGGCAGACTGGCCTGCAGCAGAATATCACCCGTGTCCATGCCCTCATCCATCTGCATGATGGTGATGCCCGTTTCCTTTTCCCCTGCCAGGATGGCACGCTGGATGGGCGCGGCGCCCCGGTATCCGGGCAGCAGCGAGCCATGCACGTTGATGGTGCCCAGCGGCGGCAGGCGCAGCAGCGGTCCGGGCAGAATCCTGCCGTAGGCGGTGACCACAATGAGATCCGGGTCAAATTCCCGGATGGTGGCGAGGTATTCCTCGGTTTTGATTTTTGTCGGCTGCAGCACGGGGATGCCCGTCTGTTCGGCCAGCACCTTCACCGGCGGCGGCGCCAGCTTTCGACCCCGGCCCTTGGGCCGGTCGGGCTGGGTCACCACCGCCACCACGTTTTCCTTGTGGTCAAGAATGGCCTGCAGGCTGGGCACGGCAAAATCGGGCGTGCCCATGAAAATGATGCGGTTGATCCTGTTAATCATCAAAATCCGCCTGCTCCTCTTTCAGCTGTTTCCTGCGTTTTTTCTTGTACAGGCTTCTCTTCAGGGAGCTGATGCGGTCAATGAAGAGTTTGCCGTCCAGATGATCGACCTCGTGCTGGATGTCCCTGGCAAACCAGCCATCCGCCTCGAATGCAATCTTCCTGCCCTCAGGGTCCCGGGCCTCTATGCTGATGTGGGTGAAGCGCTTCACATCAGCGGCGTAATCCACCACACTGAGACAGCCTTCTTCGGAGACGTCGGATCCCTCGCCCGCCAGAATGACCGGATTGATCAATGGGATCAGTTTGGTTTTGTCATCCCGCGGACTGACATCGATGACCACAATCTGCTGCAGGATGCCTATCTGGTTGGCGGCCAGACCTACTCCAGGCGCGGCGTACATGGTCTCGGCCATGTCATAGATCAGCTCTTTCAAGGCCTGCCCGAATTCAGTGACCGGTTCGGCCTTTTTTCTCAGGATCGGGTGGGGGTATTTTAAAATTTCTCGTAGTGCCATTGGGATGTCTGGTTGATGTTTTGATTATATTTTGTGGGACAATCTATAGCAAATGTTAATTCTTTTTACCACCATCATTTCAAAAAACGACGGCATGCCGCTAACCCGACCGACGACTGCCTGTGGCCTGCTGCCTTTCATGCCGCATCTGCTGAGGGCGGGTTACGAACCCGCCCCTACATGTTCCCGCGATCCAAAATACCCAATCCCCAATCGAAAATCTCCGTCAGCGTAGGTCGGGTTAGGCGGCTTTTTCGCCGTAACCCGACATGAATTCGCGTGGCACATGCGATTGGGTATTGGTCGGAAGGCCTCTTTTGTCGGGTTACGCGATACACCCGCTAACCCGACCTACGCTCTGAAAACTAACCACGGAGAGTACAGAGTCCACAGAGGTAATCAGTTGTAATTAAAAAATATTTTCTCTGTGATCTCTGTGTGCTCCGTGGTGAAAACAGTCTTTTTACAAATTCATCAAAGATTACGCTTGACGCTCTTTTTACAATGCAATATGTTTAGGTACTTTTACCTAACGATTCTGTGATTTTTGATAATAGTTATTAGATAGCTGGGAGCGGAAAAAGTTCCCGTGAGAAGTGAGAAGTGAGGAGTGAGGAGTGAGGAGTGAAAGGGGGCACTTTCGTTGCGGTGGTGATTCGGCAGAAAGCAATTTTGTGGCCGTGCCCCAACGTCTCCCAGTGGGTAGGAGCGGGCCATGCCCGCGATAACGGCATTTCCCATGCCAAAGGTCGCGGGCATGGCACGCTCCTGCCGCACGATGACAAGCGAATTACTATCGCTCCAACTAAGTTCTTTGGATGAGGCA
>JACQYM010000393.1 GCA_016208225.1 Deltaproteobacteria bacterium
GGTAGGGGGTGTAGACCCCCTCACCCATCAGCCAGTCGGTGATGGCGCCGTCATTGGCGATCATCACCCCGAAAAAATCGGCAAACGCCTCATCCAGGGCCCCGGACTCCTCGGCATAGACAAAGCGGGCGGTGCAGGAGGTGACGGCATGGGTGAACTCATGGCCGACAATATCCAGGGCATGGGCCAGCGGCAGCCACTCGCGGCCGTCGCCGTCGCCGTAGACCATCTGCCGCCGGTAGCTGTTCCAGTATGCGTTGTTGTAGGACTGACCGAAATGAACCGTGGAAACCAGGGGAGAGCCCTGATTGTCGTAACTGTCCCGGCCGAAGGTCCGCAGGTAATAGTCATACACCTCCCGGGCATTGTCGTGGGCCGCCTGCACCACGGCATCAACGGTCTGCTGCTCATCCCGGACGACGAGGGTGCCGGGCAGGGTCTGCTGATTGCCCGCCGAGTAAGTCATGCGCGCCATGATTGCCCGGCTTTCGGAAAAACGGTAGAGAATCGTGTTGTCATGGGCATCGATAAAATAATAGCGCGGTCCATGCTCGCCCGGCAAAACGATCTCTATCCGCCAGGCCAGTCGCACTTTTCCGCCTTCATGCCGGTACAGGCAGAGCAGGCCTTCCTGTTTCTCACTCTGCTTTGCGCCGATATCCGCCATGGCGGTCTGCACGGCGATGACCTCTCTGACCGCGGGCTGCAGATCAACATCCGCCCCGGCCAGCCGGTTGTCCTTGTAAGCGGTCACCACTCCGTTTTCATTGATATGCACCTGCACCGAACCTTCATGCACCGGGATGTCCCGGATGAACTGGGCCAGGCCGACATGGGTATGGCCCTGCCGGTCACGCTCAACGCTGGTCACCTCCAGCCGTTCCAGAATGCCGGGGGTCATGGCAAAGAGGTCCCGGTTGTCTGCCATGAAGCGGCGGGCTATGATTTCAGGTCCATCCTGGGAGGGGGCAGAAAGCTGCCCCATGATGAATTTGGGGATTCTGCCGTCATCGCTCCAGAAAATCCGGTTGTCTGCCGCCGCGGACAGAAGCCGCTCCGTTGCCTGCTGCTGCGTCTTGGTCAATTGCATGGTGAAACGCTCCTTTTCAGTTGCGGATTATTCAATTGGGGATTGCGGATCGCGGATTTTGGTCGATTTCCTTCTCCCTTATGCCTCTCGCCCTTCCCTACCCCAGCACATACGGATTTTGTTGCACAATAAGGAAAAGAGATAAGGGAAAGCAGATACTAACAGGGACGCCCCCTGTCCATGAGGGGCTCTTCGTCGATTTCCGGGATATCCCCGTACTTTTCCCTGTAATTTTTCAGCCCGGCGGCCAGAACCTGCAGCAGGGCCGCCGCGTAAACCGGGCTGGTTATGATCCGGGTATGACAGACCACATCTTTGTTTTCCTGAAAAAACTGGCCGCAGTCAATAACAAACTCAAAGGCGTTATGGCCGATGTCAAAATAATTAGCGTACCTGCCCTCAATCGTTTTACACACAGCGTCCACCCCTTTTAATGGTTAGCGAAAATTTCTCCAGCCGCAAGGAAACGCATACAGAGTCAACAGCCTATCAAATTCCGCGCCAGAGCAGACATAAATAAATAATATGATAAAACAATATGTTACGATAGCGAGCCGGGATTATACGGGAGTTATGAGCAATAAACGTGTAACAGCATGCCTCCTCAACCATGGCTGCGAACAGCCCGGCACAGGAGGAACGGTTATCCGCGCTTTGCGCGAGGGGCCGCTGATAATGCGGAGGGTGTGACAGACAGGCGTCACCTGTCCATGTGACAGGTGACAGGTGACAGGTGACAGGTGATGTAGGAGCCGTTACGAAATACCCTCTGTTTTCCTGACCATTTCGTTACAGCTCTTTATGCCGTTTTGACCATCCGGATGACGACATCATTTTATTGCTGCGGCTTACTGCCGTAGAGAAGGGAACGGGGTGCGGATGCTGCGGTGCTGGACGATCTGATGTTTGGCCATTTTCCGGTAGAGGGTCATGCGGGACCAGTTGAGTCTTTCCGCCGCCTTGCTTTTGTTCCAGTTCGCGGCAAACAGGGCGGACAGCACCTGGTCGCGTTCGCTCTTGGGCCGGAAATCCCCGCCGTAAAACATCTGCTGAAAGGGCTTGGGCAGATCCCGGAAGGTGATGGTGCCGACCGGACCGTTGATAAAGGTGGCCTCCAGGACATTGCGCAGTTCCCGGATATTGCCCGGCCAGTCATATTTGAGCAGCGAGAACCACGCCTTCTCGCTGAAGCCTGAAATCTGCAGTTTGAAAAGGGTATTGAATTCAGAGACGAACTTGTTGAGCAGCAGCGGGATATCCTCTCGGCGATCGCGGAGCGGCGGCAAATGGATGCGGGCCACGTTCAACCGGAAAAAAAGGTCCTTGCGGAATCCTCCCCGCTCAACCAGCTCTTCTAGGTTCTGATTGGTGGCGGCAATGATCCGCACGTCCACATCCGTGGCAACGCTGCTGCCCAGCCGGTGGATCCGGCCGCTTTCCAGAATCCGCAGAATCTTCGCCTGGGCAAAGGAGGACATTTCCCCGATCTCATCCAGAAAGAGGGTGCCGCCGTCAGCCTGCTCGAATTTGCCCGGTTTGGCCGACACCGCGCCGGTAAACGCCCCTTTTTCATAGCCGAACAGTTCGCTTTCCACCAGCTGTTCCGGCATGGCCGAGGAATTGATGCGGATCAGCGGCATGCTGCCGCGGCTGCTGTGGGTATGGATATAATCAGCGGCCAGTTCCTTGCCTGTTCCCGTTTCACCGGTGATGAGCACCGTGCTGTCCCGGCCGGCCACCTTCAGCAGATAATCGCGCAGGTCGCGGACCTCGCGGCTGACGCCGACCAGTGCCGGTTTCCCGCCTTGGTCCTTAGTTTTTTCAGGGGGAGAAACCTCAAAGGCGATTGCCGTATCATGCAGATGGTGTTTGATGCAGCGGGTAAGTTCTTCGGCGGCGTTTGGGCCGGAGAAATAATCTTTGGCCCCGGAACGGAGGGCGGCAACCGCCTTTTTCTCGGAGCCGTATTGGGCAACCAGGAATATGCTCATCTCCCGGCTGTATGATTTGATGCATTCCAGATGGGAGATGCCGTCCAGCGGATCGCGCCGGCAGGAACAGATAATCACGGCATCCGCCCGGACTGTTTCCGGCAGATTCTCATGTTCACTGTCACGGATCACCTTCCGCACCAGAAAACCGCTGCCAAACAGGTCATCCTGCAGCTGCCTGGAGAAACTGTTATCCTCAGCAATCAGCAGCAGAGTTGCTTTCCGTTGCTTCTGTGGCGGACCAATCATTCTGTTCTCCATACCACGCTCATCAGTTATCCTTCTTCAGCTTGCGTCTCCCGGCAGGAAGCATTTCCGCGGCCCTGCAAACCTGCAGGTGCGGATTCCCGGCACGGGCAGACGCCCTCCCATATCAATTTCTATTATATGTTTTTTCCCGGTTTTACAAACTATTTTATTAAAATTATTCAAAAAAAGGCGGCCGCAAGGACCGGGGGGAACAGGGTGGAGAGCAAGCTGCCCCATGGGAAAAGCCGTGGAATTTCAGGGTCAGGAATGTTCCCGCAGCGCAACAGGGTCATCCTGTCGTGGCGGAATCCCGAATAGAATGGATCCGGGCCGCGCCTTGCTTGCCAGAAATGACATCCTGATTGCGTGTTCTGGCTTATTCCTGTTTGCCGTACTTCTTGCGCTGGCGCTCCTTCAGGATAATTTTAATGGGGATTTTATCCAGGCCGAGCCCGGTGGCAAACTGATTGACCAGAAACCGCTGATAGGAAAAATGAACGGCTTTCGGATAATTGGCAAAGACGAGGAAGGTCGGGGGCCTGGTGCCCGCCTGGGTGATATAATAAAATTTCAGCCGTTTCCCCTGATGCAGGGGCGGGGTATGGGCTTCAACCGCTTTTTTGAGAATTCTGTTCAGCATGTTGGTGGGAAATTCCAGGCCCGATTGCCGGTACACCTCATCAATCACCGGAAAAAGCTTGTTGGTGCCGGCGCCGGACAGCGCTGAAATGTGCAGTACAGGGGCATACTCCATGAAGCGGGTGGCATCCGCCACCTCTTCAAGAATTTTCTTCTGCCTTTTTTTGTCCTCTTTCACCAGGTCCCACTTGTTGACCAGGATCAGACATGCCCGGCCGCGCTCCAGGGCGTAGCCGATCACCTTGGTATCCTGTTCGGTGATTCCTTCCCCGGCATCCACGAGCAGCAGGGCGATATCGCAGCGCTCCAGGGCGGACAGCGCCCGGATAACACTGTATTTTTCCAGTTTGTCGGTTACCTTGCCCTTGCGCCGGATGCCGGCCGTATCGATGAGCAGGTAGTTGCGGTCGTTTCGGGTCAGCAGGGTGTCCACCGCATCGCGGGTGGTGCCGGGAATCTCCGAGACCACCATGCGCTCCTCGCCGAGCAGGCGGTTGACAAGCGACGATTTGCCCACATTGGGGCGGCCGATGCAGGCGATGCGGATGGTGCTGTCCGGCAAGGCTGCCGTTTCCTCGGCCGATGCCATGCCGGCCACCAGACTGTCGAGAAAATCCGTTACCCCGTAGCCATGCTCCGCCGAAACCCCCCACAGCCGGTCCACCCCCAGCTCATAAAACTGGGAAAGCAGCGTCTCCTCCTGTTCCGGGCCGTCGATCTTGTTGACCACGTGAAAAAATGGTTTATCGACCCGGCGCAGCATCTTGACCACCTCATAGTCTTCGGCAAGCAGGCCGCCTTTGGCATCAAGCAGCAGCACGATGATATCGGCCTCGTCAATGGCCTGGCGGGTCTGCTGCTGGATCAGGCTGCTCATGGTCTCATCCCGGTCAAGCTCGATGCCGCCCGTATCAATGAGAATGAACTGCCGGTCGTTAACCGTCACCTTTTCATAATGCCGGTCACGGGTGACCCCCGGAGTCGGGTCAACAATCGCCTTTCTCGCCCGGGTAATACGGTTGAACAGGGTCGATTTCCCCACGTTGGGCCGGCCGATCAGGGCCACCAGGGGGCAATGGGAATTTTGCATAGTCAGTCATCCATCCGGGAAAATTGCATTTCTTCAAGCTGTTCCTGCAGCTCGCCGACAAGGCGGGCCAATAACGGGAATTGCTCTTCCCGGCCGGTGTCCAGCAGCGCCTTGAGCGATGCTGCCGCCGGCCGGATATAGCGGGCAAAGAAAACCTTGCCCTTTTTCCCGCTTAAAAAGGCAAAGGCGCCGAGAATCTGCAGATTGCGCTGCAGGGCCAGACAGTGATAGCCGGCGGCAAAGCGGTCGCGATCCAGTTTGATCTGTTCGCTTACCCTGTCAACATAATAGTGAAGCAGCATATCCCGGGACTCCGGGGCTAATCCGGCATAAGGATCGAGGAGCAGAGAGGCCAGATCATAGCCCAGAGGGCCGAGCCGGGCGCCCTGATAATCGATGATGTGCACCCCGGTCCCATGCACCAGCAGGTTGCGCGATTGAAAGTCGCGGTGCAGCAGATACTCCGCCGGCTCCCCGGCCGCGCGCCGGGCAAGCCGCCGCAGTTCAAGCACCAGCCCCGGATCGTCGGCGCTTTTCCCCATGAAGTCGCGGCAGAAGGCAAAGCGGAAATAATCGGATTCCCGGGCCAGCATCAACTGTTCGTCATACCTGGGGGTGTCCCAGCACCAGCGGGGGTCAAAATCACGCACCCCCTGCAGCTGCAACCGGATCAGGCCGTCAATGGCCTGCCGGTAAAGGGGCTCCACCTCGGCAAAGGAGCGGGCCTGCCGGACCATGGCCTGGAGATGCACATTCCCCAGGTCCTCAAACAGCAGCAGCCCGTTTTCCCCGTCATAGCCGGCAATGGCCGGCACCGGCACCCCCCTCGCGTGCAGATGGACGCCGATATGGAAGGCGGCGGCCTGTTCCTCGGCGCCCCGGGCCAGGGTTGGCGAGGGAAAAACAGCGATGAGCGGCATTCCCGGTCCGGGGCTGACACGGTAAAAAACGCGATCCGAACCGTCACCGCCCATCTTTTCCAATTGCAGGGCGCCTTGCTGCGGGGCGCGGCCGATTTTCCGGAGCAGGGCAGCAATCAGTTCTTGCCGGACAGCCTCTTCACCCATCAGACGATCACCGTGTCCTGCAGTTCCGTGCCGGCCGGCACCAGGGCGCCGTCCCACACCACCACCCGGTCCAGCCTGCAGTTGCGGCCGATGCGCGCCTCAGACCCCACACAGAGCCAGTCCCGGTGGCGCAGATCATGTTCCACCTTGACTCCGTTGCCGAAATAAAAGGGGGACGGCCCCTTAAACGGCCTTTCCGTGAGCAGCACCCGGTGCAGATTGAGATAATCCTGCGGCGTGCCCATATCGGTCCAGAAATGGCCCTGCACCACATGGCCGCGGATTCTCTTGCCCCGCTCCAGCCAGTAGAGATAGCAGTCAATGATATTGCAGAAGATACCGGGGGGAATGATGGACAGCAGGTGCGGATCAAGGACATGGATGCCGGTGAATGCCAGTTTCTTCCCTGCCCTGCTTTCCCCGAAACCGATGATATCGCCCCTCTCATCCACCGAGACATTGTTAAAACGGGGATAGTCATGGAGGACCAGGGTCGCATCCGCCCCCGAGGCGCAGTGTGCGCGGTAGATCCGGGCCGGGTCAATGGTATGAAAGATGTCGCCGTTGGTGACCAGCACCGGTTCCGCCCCGAAAAAATCAAGGGCCAGCCGCATGCCGCCGCCCGTACCCAGCTCAATCGTCTCTTCCTGCAGCCGGATTCCTTCCTCCCCGCCCAGCCGCGCCACGATCTGTTCCCGTAAATGATGGCAGTTCACCAGGATGTCAGAAAAACCTGCCTCCCGCAGCTGCGCCATGAGACGCAGGATCAGGGGCCGGTCAAGGACGGGAAAGAGCGGTTTCGGCCGCAGCAGGGAATAGGGTTTCAGGCGGGTGCCGAAACCGGCGGCAAGTATCATTGCTTTCATGTGACTATCCAGGAGTCAAGAAGCCGGAATTGTCTTTTTTCCACCACAGAGCACACGGAGATCACAGAGAATATTTGTTTAGGAGCCGTTACGAAATAACATGGGCATTTTTTCAATTTCGTTACGGCTCCTTATGCCGTTTCGCGCATTTCTCTGGCCATGTTATTTTTTTACAACGGCTTATAACAGTCAGTTATGCGAACATGCAACCGTGATCATTCCGGGCAGGCAAAGCCCGATCCGGAATCCATTTGTTTTTCGTGGATTTCCCGCCGCTGTTTCTCCCCGCGAAGGCCGATTATGGCCAACTTGTCGATAAAATCGAAATCAGCTCTGTGGGCTCTGTGGGCTCTGTGCTCTCTGTGGTTAATTTTTTGTTTTTACGAATTCATCAACCTCAGAACGCCAGTTTCCCGTCCGCTCCCTCTTCCACGCCGACGACCACGATGCCGGCCCTGTCCGCCTGGCTTATCACGGCCTCCCGGTCAAAAAGCAGGGCCTGGCCCGCTTCCACCGCCAGCACCACGGCCTTCACCTCTTTCATGGATTCAATGGTGGTGGGACCGATGGCCGGCAGATCAAAACGGAAATCCTGACCAGGCTTTTTCACCTTGACCACCACGGCATTTTCCCTGGCCAGCACC
>JACQYM010000394.1 GCA_016208225.1 Deltaproteobacteria bacterium
GGGCTTTCTGCCGGACGTACCCGGCCGCATGGGTGGCGGCGCTGCGCACCGCCTCCTCGCTTTCGCCGGCGAACCGCAGGTTGATGAGCCGGGAAAAGGGAGGGAACTGCAGGGCCTGCCGCAGCTGCAGCTCTCGGCTGTAGAAGCCGTTATAGTCATGTTTTTGCGCATTGGTAATGGAGTAATGATCAGGCTGGTGGGTCTGGATGATGACCTGTCCCGGCTTGTCGCCCCGTCCCGCCCGGCCCGTCACCTGGGAGATGAGCTGAAAGGTGCGCTCGCCCGCCTTGAAATCGGGTATGCCCAGGCCGGCATCGGCCCAGATGACCCCCACCAGGGTCACATGGGGGAAGTGATGGCCCTTGGTGATCATCTGGGTGCCCACCAGGATGTCGATTTCCCGGTTATGGACCGCCTTCAGAATGGTGAGGAAGCTTCTGCGGCTGGTCGAGGTGTCGCGGTCAAGCCGGGCAATGCGCGCCTGGGGAAAAAGTTCCGCCAGGCCTTCCTCCACCCGTTCCGTGCCGAAGCCGATCTCCCGCACCCTGGGCGAGCTGCAGGTGGGGCAGATGATGGGACTGCGGGCCGTATACCCGCAGTAGTGGCAGGTAAGGAGTTTTTCGCTCTTGTGCAGGGTAAGCGAGATGTCGCAGTGCCGGCACTTCACCGGATCGCCGCAATCCTGGCAGATCATGAGGGAGGCATAGCCGCGCCGGTTTAAAAAGATGATGCTCTGGTTGCCCTGCTGCAGATTGTCGCCCAGGGCGGCAAGCAGTTCCGGGGAAAAGAAGGGGTGCGGGTTGGCCTGCTTGCCCGCGGCGCGCAGATCAATAACGGTGACCGAGGGCAGGGGTCTGTTTTCAATGCGCCGGGTCAGGGTGAGAAGCTGATACTTGCCGGTGGCGGCATGGTGGAAACTGGTCAGCGATGGGGTGGCCGAGCCGAGCAGCACCGGGCAGCCCTGCAGCTTGCCCCGCAGCACCGCCAGGTCCCTGGCCTGGTAGCGCAGGGTCTCTTCCTGTTTATAGGCGCTGTCATGCTCTTCATCCACAATGCTCAGGCCGGGATCGGTGAGTGGGGCAAAGATGGCGGAGCGGGCGCCGATGACGATTTTTGCCTGGCCGTCCATGATCTGCCGCCACTGGTCAAAACGTTCGCCCGCGCTCAGTCCGCTGTGCAGCAGGGCCACGATCCTGCCGAAGCGGGAGAAAAAGTGGGCCTCAAGCTGGCTGGCCAGGGCGATCTCCGGCACCAGCAGGAGCACGCTGCGGTTTTCCGCCAGGGTGCGGGCCGCGGCCTGCAGGTAGATTTCCGTTTTGCCGCTGCCGGTCACGCCGTGCAGCAGAAAGGTGGTGTACGACCGGCGGCTGATGGCCGGCAGCAGTTCGGCCAGCGCCGTTTGCTGCTCATCGGAGAGCTGGTCGGGCGCCGGGAAAAATGGGGGCTCCTCGCCGAACGGATCGCGGAACACCTGTTCTTCCCGGCAAAAAACCAGACCATGGGCGGCCAGGGACTTGATCGCCCGTCCTGCTCCGCTGTAGGCAAGATTGAGTTCCTTCAGCGGCACCACCGGCGGCAGGCGATGCTGCAGCAGCCCGCGCAGCAGGACCATGGTCTTTTGTTCCGAGGCCTTCAGCCGGTCCGGGGCAAGGGGGGGCGGTTCGGGGGCCAGACCGACGCAGGTCTGGGTCTTCACCCTGGTGCGCGGCGCGCTGACCGATTCTTCAACGGTGAGAAATCCGGCCTCGCGCCATTTTTCCAGCAGTTTCATCCCCTTGTGCGACCGGCGGAGCAGGCGCACCTGGGCCGGGGGGAGGGAACCGTTGGCCAGCAGAGCAGGGAGCCAGGCCGGGGAGTCGGCGCCCCGGGTCGCCAGATACTCGGCCAGGGCCTGTCTGCCCGCTGCGGCCAGGTGCACATGCCTCTGGCTCTGCTGGTCAAGGCCACCGGGCAGGGCGAGTTTAATGACTTCACCGAGGGGATAGCGATAATAGGAGGTGATCCAGCGGAAAAAAGGGATCATGGCGGCTGGGAAAAGCGGGGTGCTGTCCAGCACATCCGTCACCGGCTTCACCTTGAATGATGTCGCATCGGCGGGTTTCACCGCCAGCAGATAGCCGGTGACCTGCCGGCGGCCCAGGGGGACCAGCAGCCGCGTCCCCGGTTGCAGTTCCGCCGCGTCGGCTGCGGCGGAACTGTAGGTCAGCGTTTCGGTGACCGGGGCAGCCACCGCCACTTCCAGGTGGATCATAGGTGATAAAGCCGCAAAAAATCGGAATTGGGTATGGCTAAGACAGAATCGTCAGATACAAGGCGCGCAAATTTCGAGGAATGAGGCGTACTTATGTACGCCGCAGTGACGAGATAATGCAGCGCAACGCAGTAGGTGACGATTTCTTGCGACGCCATCATAGGTGGGAGGCGACTTCCTTCAAATGCTCGCTGAAATCCTCGCACAGATCCGGATGGCGCAGGGCAAAGGCAATGATCGCCTTGAGATAGCCAAGTTTGTCGCCGGCGTCAAAACGGGTGCCCTCAAATTCAAAGGCATACATGCCTCGTTTGATGGACAGGGCGAGCAGGGCGTCGGTGAGCTGGATCTCGCCGCCATGGCCGGGGGTGGTTTTCTCCAGCATGTCAAAGATGTCGGGCTGCAGGATATAACGGCCGATAATGGCCATGTCCGACATGGTGGTGCCGGGGGCCGGTTTTTCCATCATGCGGTCGACCTTGATGACCCGGTTGCTCACATGCTGGCCTTCGACGATGCCGTACTGATACGTTTCATCAAGCGGCACCCGCTGCACGGCCACCACCGACTCCTGCACGTCATTGAACAGGTCGATCATCTGTTTGGTGCAGGGCGGTTCGCTGAGCACCAGGTCATCGCCGAGCAGAACGACAAAAGGCTCCGGGCCGACCACGCTTCTGGCGGTCCAGATGGCATGACCCAGGCCCAGCGGTCTTTTCTGGCGCACGGAAACGATATCAATGAGATTTGACAGATGGCGCATCTCTTCGGCCAGTTTGGTCTTTTTCTTCGCGTTTAATACCGTGTCCAGATGGAAATTGTAGTCAAAATGGTTTTCAATGGCTGATTTGCCTTCACTGGTGATCAGAATCACCTCTTCAATGCCCGAGGCGACCGCTTCTTCCACGATGTACTGGATGGTGGGGCGGTCAACGACGGTGAGCATCTCCTTGGGAATGGCCTTGCTGGCCGGCAGAAAACGGGTGCCAAGACCGGCAACGGGAATAACGGCTTTGCGGACTCTCATAATATTGTCTCTTCTGATCTGTTTTTCTGGTATAACGTCAGAACTCCTGATGTCGTGACGTAATTTGCGAAAGTTAAGCACTATCCCGGATTCTGGCCTGTTATCAGGAGAGTGCCTAAAGTGCGCTAAAATACTTAAAGTGCGTAAAGTTAAAGGTCCGGTAGCGTGCCTAAAGCGAGCTAAAATACTTGAGGTGCCCTTGTTCCCCTTGAGGGTATAAAGTTAAAGGTGTTTATCTGACCAGAAGGTACCGAAACTTTAGGCACTTATCCCTTTAAGTACTTTAGGCACTCATTCTGAACGTATCTTTTGGCACCAACGTTAACTCTCGGAGTTCAGGTTGTGCCCGAACGGGAAAAATGATGCGTTAAATTATCTATTATCCATGAGAAATTGTCAATTATAACCATGCACCCGCTGGAAAAAGAAATAGCGGCGATCA
>JACQYM010000395.1 GCA_016208225.1 Deltaproteobacteria bacterium
TTCCCTAATGCCAAAGGTCGCGGGCATGGCCCGCTCCTACGGCAAGCGACGGAATTCCTGGCGCGGGCTTCAACCGCGCTATGGCGCGACCATATAGTTACTCAAAGATAAATCGCCGCAGGCCATGTGAGCGGCTCACTCCTGACTTTCGGTTCCTGACCCCTGTGGCCACTGTGCCGTCATTCCTGGCAAGCGAAGCGCAACCCGGAATCCATGGTTATTCCGACTCCTGGCTCCTGGACTCCTGAATTCTGACTTCTGAATTCTGCCCCCTGGTTCCCCTCCCGATAGCGCAGCTCCTGCAGCAGTAAGGCCTCCAGGGTGGCGTCGTAGAAGGGCTTACGGCAGTCCACCGCTGCCATGTGGCCGTCGCGCTGAAAGGCCATGAACCGGCAGCCGCCGAAGCAGAGCGGCAGGTAAGGGCATTGGCGGCATTTTTCCTCCTTCTGCCAGTGGTCAAGGTGATACTGCTGCCGGTATTCCCTCAAACCTGACCAGACATCCCCGCAGGCATACTCCTTGTGACCGATCATGGCCACGCATTGGTAGAGAGTGCCGTCATAATGGACGACGAAGCTGTTGTCCACATCCACCATGCACAGAGAGGGAGAAATCTTGTCGGTGCGATAGCCCCGTTGCACAATCTCCTGATAAAGAAAAGGGGCGGCGTGGGTCAGCCACTTTTCACTGCAGGAGGCGCATCCCCCGCAAAAATCCGTGGAAAATTCGTCGGTTGTCTGCATGACGGGTGAGAAGGTGAGACGGTAGACCCTTGCCGGGGTAAGGCCGTAGGCGGTGAGAGAATCAAAAAGGGCGGGGAATTTCTGATAATTGTCTTTGGTGAAATTCCCGTTGATGGCCAGTTTGACCAGGTCCGCGCACTGCCCCATATTTTTCATGATGGTGGCAAATGAGGCCCGGCCCGAGCGATAAGGGCGGAAAAAGTTGTGGTTGTTCGGCGGCCCGTCAATGGTGATCTTGGCCCGTTTGAGTCCTGCCGGCAGCAGTCGTTCCACCACCCTGGGGGTGAGAAGAGAGCCGTTGCTGACCAGCGTTATCTCAAATTCAGCCCCCTGGCTCTCGACCCATGGCTTGAGCGACCCGGCGATGTGGCGGAGAAGCGGGGTGGAGAGCAGGGGCTCGCCGCCGTAAAAGTCCAGGGTCAGTCTGGTCATGTCCGGCTGGAACCGTTGCCTGATAAAGGCGATGAGCTGGTCAGCCGTTCCGGCGCTCATGATGCTGCGTCCTTTCTGGCTGCCTTCATAGCAGTAACGGCAGCGGAAGTTGCAGTGCAGGTTGGCGATGACCGAGATATTCATCACCCGGCGCAGGCTGTTGATCTGCCGGACCATGTCTGCCGCATCCGCCATTTCCCGCTCCCGATCATTCACCAGCAGACCAAGCTCATGCAAGGTTGCCTCTGATTCACTATCAAGACTGTTGCTCTCAATGGCCGCAAGGACTGCCGCGGGCACCAGGGCCTTTGCCCCGGTGCGGGTCGAGTAGACAAGGCGCAGTTCCGTATCGTCAGGCCAGGAGAAGATGCGGGCGTAGTGGGAGAGAAACATAGGTGAAAGGCTAAAAGAAGGGGAGCTGCAGCTCCCCTCTCATCATCGATTATGTTTCAGAATTTACAGCTATAGGTCCGGTTTTACAGCAGGCCATGGTGTTTGCCACCTGCTCCGTTTTTTTTGCCTTGGCCAGCACGATAATTTTCTTTGTTTTCATTTTTCCTCCTGGTTTAGGGTTATTATTGCCCGCGCTTCCCATCTTTGTCCTGCTCCGGGAAGCGTTTTAAAAGTGAACCCGTACCCCTGCCTCCACCCAGCGATGGGCGTTGGGAAAATATTGGGTCCAGTAATCGGCGCCGTTAAAAAGGTTGTGGGCTGTCATGAAAACGTCCATTCGCGTATCCGGGCAGAGCTGAAATTTTTTCATGATATTAAAATCCCATATCATGCCGCCGTCTTTGTAATCGAGAAAAGTCCTGTCGTCATTGAGCCACTGGTAGGAGCTGAAAAGTTCGGCGGTGAAGAGTTGCGGGTTGTCGTACAACAGGGTCAGCTTGACGGCATAGGTGTCATCGTTGTCTTTGCGGTCGTGGTAGTCGATATAGGTATAGGCAACGCCGGCATCCAGGGAGAAATAATAAAAAGGATCGGTAGCCGCTTCCAGCTCATAGCCATAGCGTCTGATTTTTCCGCCATTGTAAGCTGTCCCGTAAGAATATTCCCAGGCATCCTCGATGTTGTGTTCAAAAAGGGTGGCCTTGATTCGCAGGAAGGGCACAACACTGGTTTCAACGCCGGCCTGGTAGGAGGTGACCTGTTCCGGATCAAGGGTGGCGCTTGCCACATTCAAATAGGGTTTTCTGAAGCCTTGCGTGACCAGCGCCCTGAAAAGGGTATGCTCCCAAGATTGCCAGGTCATTCCCAGGCTGGGAGAAAGCATGTTGTCGGTGAGGGAAAGATGGTCATAGCGGATTCCCGGCGTCACGGCAAAACGGCCGGCAGCCAGGGTATCGTTTATATAGAGCCCCCATGTTTCTTCACGGCCCCCATCCTTTGCGGGATCAGAATTTTCGGTCGTCACCCGGTCCAGTTCCGCTCCCATGACGATGGTGTGCCTGTCGGCTCGTGCCGTCAAACGGGAAGCGACTCCCGTTGTCTCGGCATCATAGTAATCAGGATAAGGCGGATACATGAAGTCCTGTTTTTTGCGAAAACCGGCAACATGCAGGTCGATATTATTTGTAAGGGCGGAATCCAGCGCGGCTGATGCCCAGAAATCGCGGTGGTACATGCTGTAGTTGCCGAAAATATCGCCCATATTGGTGTCCGGATTGGCCTGGCCGCCGACCAGGGTCAGGGTGGTGTTGTGGGGCAGGCTAAAGTCGATTTTCCCGTACACACTTTCGTCATCATATTCGCGGTTAAGAATGATGCCGTCGGAATTCTGGCTTGCCACGCTGAAAAAATAGCCGGTCATACCCGCCTTGCCGCTCATGGTGCCGGAATAGTGCTGGCTGGAGGCTACTCCATAGGAGCCGTACAGGGCGCCGAGGGGACGGCTCGTTGTCCCGGTTGGTTTGGTGATGATATTGATCACTCCGCCCAGGGATGACCCCCAGGTGGAAGAAGCCGGGCCCTTGATTACTTCGATGCGCTCGATGATCTCCACGGGAATGGAATTGGTCACCGCCATCCCGTCATTATCAAAATTCCAGCGGATGCCGTCAACAAGCACCAGTACGTGTTCATAATCTGAATCATGGATGAAAAAGCTGTTTGCCCCGTTAAAATCCCTGCCATTGAACTGGACGTAAAGACCGTTTACCCGATTCAGCACCTCGTCCACATTGTGTGCATTCATCCGCTCGATCTCGGCCGCGGTGACAATCGTAACGTTTTCCGCCACCTGGGACAGGGGCTTGGGGGCCCGGGTGGTGGTCTGCTCGGTCTCATTGGGGTCAAAATACATGGCCAGCAGGTCATCGTTCCCTGCCGCTTGTTCCTCGGCGGCCAGCACGGGCTGGCTGGCCAGGGTCACTGCCAGCAGGGCGGAAAAAGTCGTGCGGGAAAAAATATTCGGCATTTATTTTAACATTTATTTTGCTCTGTAGAGGTGCACGTTATAGTAAAAAAGGTTTAGGGCCGATACGAATCCTGGATCGTGTCCAGAGAAATCCGGTATTTTCATCCGGTTTTGCCCCTCATTTTTTAAATCGCCGGGGCTCTTTTATAAATGATAAAAACTATGAAATAGGTACCATGCGACAATGTGTCCTGTCTATGATAATTGTGTAATAACAATCAAATGGAACATTAATTGTCTCGATTTTATGCCGTATATGGATTACGTTTGAAAAAAAACGGTCAGGCAAAAAATGATGAACTCGTAAAACTGAAAAAAAATTAACCACAGAGAGCACAGAGCCCACAGAGATAAACAGCTGTAATTAAAAATATTTTCTCTGTGCTCTCTGTGTGCTCCGTGGTGGAAAAAGACTTTTACGATTTCATCAAAAAAACACATTCCCTATGAAAAATACGCTTTTCCTCATCATGCTCATTCTGCTCGCCGCGGCCCGTCCGGCCCTGGGCTATGAGATCATGGTGGTGAAAAGCGGCAATGAAACGCCCATGGCGCAGGTGGTCCGGGCGTTCAGCGCCAAACTTGTCCACATCCTGCCCTCCAGCGGGGTCAAATCCATCGAGCCCCATCAATTCCGGGAAATCGATATCAGCGACAACCCGATCAAGTCCGCCGTCGAACACCGGATACGGCAGGCCGGCCCGGACCTCATCCTGGCCCTGGGCCGCGATGCCCTGCTCAGCGTGCGCGACATCGGCGACATCCCCATTCTCTTCCTGCTGGTGGTGGCCCCGGAGGTGATCATTGAAGACCGTGACAATATCACCGGCATCAACCTGGACATCCCGGCCAAACTGCAGTTTGACGAACTGGCCAGGCTGCTGCCCCAGGTCCGGCGCATCGGCGTCATCTACAACACGGCGCACAGCGCCATGGATATCCAGCAGGCCCGCCGGAACTGTCCCGATCTGCAGTTTATCGCCTTGAACGCCCAAAGCACCAGAGAGGTGCCGGCCCTGCTCGATGAGTTGAACAGCAGGGTTGACCTTATCTGGCTGCTGCCTGACCATATCGTCACCAATCCGCAGATCCTGCAGAGCTATTTTCTCTTCTCCTTCAAAAATAAGGTGCCGGTGCTCGCCTTTTCGGAAAAATATCTGAAAAGCGGCGCCGCCATTGTCGTCACCTTTGACCTGGAGGATATGGGCGAGCAGGCGGCCGGCATGGCGGCCCGCATTCTGCTGGGCGCACCGGTGAGCGCCATGCCCCGCATGGACATCTCCCGGGTGAAAACCCTGGTCAATCCGACGGTCGCCAAAAAATTGCAGCTTGATATTACGGGGAAGATACCGCGATGAACAGGTGGAGGCCGCTGCATAGGATTCGTGAGAGTTTTGTCGCCAAAATCTGCCTGACGCTGATCGCCGTCATCCTTGTGCTGGCATTTCTGTTCGATCTTCTGCTCATCAGGCTCCAGCAGAGGGCCTATGAGCAGGAAAACATCAAGCACGGGCTCTCCCTGGTCAGGCTGCTTGCCCAGTCGGTCAGGGTTGCCGTTTTCACGGAA
>JACQYM010000096.1:0-1378 GCA_016208225.1 Deltaproteobacteria bacterium
CAGGCGCCGCCGAGAAAACAGACGGAAGAGAGGAGGGAAAAGGGCAGCACCACCCTTTTTTCATGCCGGTACAGGCCCGGCGCGATAAAGGCCCAGATCTGCCAGAAGATGACCGGGCTGGCCAGCAGAATGCCGCTCACCAGGGCTAATTTCAGATAAAAAAAAAGGCCTCCTGGTATGACGTGAAGATCAGGCTGGCGTCTTTCGGCAGCACGGTAAACAGCGGCTGCACAAACCAGGCGCCGATCCCTTCAATGAAATAATAGGAGACGCCGAAACCGACGGCCACGGCGATGAGGGAACGGATAAGGCTGGTGCGCAGATCCCGCAGATGCTCGGTCAGCGCCTGTTTTTCCATGGTATCCATTATTGCCTGCTTATCCGTAAAAATGGTTGCTGGTGATCGGTTCAGGACTCTTGCCAAGAAATGCCACTATAGTCCCAGGCGGCTTTCCGGTCAAGAAAAGTGTGGGGTGCATAAAGATTGATCTTTCGAGCAAAAACCATTATGTATCACCATGCTGACTGACCGACAGATATCACGGTGCCGGCCCGGGATCGACCGGCTGGCGAGCCCCATCCTGCCCCTGGCCAGACTGGCGGGCATGCTTTACCTGACCGGCCCTTTTGCCGATCTCGCTTCCCTGCTGGCCGAACTCACCGAGCCGGTGGAAACGGGGGGCATCCGCTATGCCGAGCCGCAAACCCTGCTCTTCCCCTATCTTGAGGCCATGCGGCCCTTTGAACGGCTGAAAATCCCGCAGGCGCCGAGCCGGATCATTGTTGGTGAAGACATGCAGCCCGTTGACCAGTTCACCGCCCTGGACGGCTGGGTGACGCAGAATATTTTGACCCGTGAGCTGGAGGAGATCAACAGCCTGCTCTGCGGTCCCTGCGGCTGCACCCTGTGCTGCACCGGGCCGTCCGCGGCGCAGCAGCAGGAGTATTTTGAAATTCCCTTGGCCGCGAGCGAGACGGCCCTCTTTGCCCTGCCCCGGTTCGATGATGAACAGACCCGCAGCGCCGCCCCGGCCGACGACCCGCCGCTGGTCACGGCCGGCGCCCCTTTTTACGCCAACCCCGCCGCGCTGTATGGCTGGCGGACGGGCTGGAGCATGATCCTGCCGCGAGGCAGCCGCTGCCCCAACCTCGACCCGGACAGCGGCGGCTGCCGCGTCTATGCCGACCGGCCCGATGTGTGCCGCCGGCCGCAGATCTTTCCCTACATACTTGACCGGGAAACGGCGCTGGACATGGTCTACGAGGACCGCATCCTGCCCGCCTTTGTCATGCGGGCAAAGATTCTGGCCATCTGGGACTGCCCCTATGTCAAACAGTTTCAGGACGAGATCGGCCGCTATGCCCAATTGTGCGATCT
>JACQYM010000096.1:1396-10542 GCA_016208225.1 Deltaproteobacteria bacterium
ACAGAACAAGGCATGAGTAAAATACTTACGGGTTGTAGGAGCGGGCCATGCCCGCGAACATCGCGGCCACCTGGCCCGTTAAGAATCGCGGGCATGGCCCGCTCCTACCGCGCCTGGATAGCTACCCAAAATAGTCTCTGTGCTCTCCAAGGCTGATTTTCGGTTCTTACAAATTCCCCCATCAAAAAAGCATGGAAAAATTCACCCGCGAAATAACCGTCGGCCCCGACGACCCGACGACGGCCTGCGAGCTGCTGGCCCGCCACACCGGCCTCGCCAAGGGCAGAATCAAGGATGCCATGACCAAGGGGGCGGTGTGGCTCAAAAAGAGGGAAAACAAACTCCATCGGCTGCGCCGGGCCACGGCGGTTATGCGGCCGGGAAACCTGCTGACCATCTATTATGATGCCGCCCTGCTGGCCCTTGTCCCGCCGCAGCCCCGCTGCATCAGCAATCAGGGCCGGTACAGCGTCTGGCACAAACCGGCCGGGCTCATGGCCCAGGGGACCAAGTACGGGGACCACTGCTCCCTGCTGCGCCAGGCTGAGCTGTTCTTCCGGCCGCAGCGCCAGGTCTTTCTCGTGCACCGGCTCGACCGGGAGGCGGCGGGGATCATGCTCATCGCCCACAGCCGGGAGGCGGCGAAGCAGCTCTCCCTGCTTTTCCAGAACAACCTCATCGCCAAACACTACCGGGCGGAGGTGCTGGGCAATCTCCTCACCCGCCGGGAAACCCGCATCGATCTCCCCCTGGACGGCAAGGCGGCGCTCACCGAATTCGCGGCCCTCTCCTATGACCCGGCCACCAACACCAGCAAGGTCATGGTGCAGATCAAAACCGGCCGGCTCCATCAGATCCGCCGTCATTTCGACCTCATCGGCCATCCGGTCATGGGCGACCCCCGTTACGGCATGGGCAACAAAAACAAAAAGGGGCTGCAGCTCGTGGCCGACCAACTGCGCTTCACCTGCCCCTTTGCCAAGCGCGAGGTGGTCTTTACCACGGAAGACGGGGCCGCGTAGCAATCCATCAAACCACCCGTCCTGCTATTCCTTCCTGTGCCTGCGTTCAAGATTCAACAGGAATTCTTTACGCCATAAACCACCGCCATAGCCTGTCAGTTTGCCGTTCTTGCCGATGACGCGATGACAGGGAATAACAATGGATATGCGATTATCCCCATTTGCCCTTGCCACGGCCCGAACGGCAGTGGGCGAACCCAGCGATTCCGCCTGTTCCTGGTAGGAACGGGTCGTCCCGTAGGGAATCAGCCGCAGTCCCTCCCAGACAGCCTGCTGAAAAGGGGTGCCCGCCAAGACAAGCGGGAGGTCAAAAGTCATTCTTGTGCCGGCAAAGTATTCTTTCAACTGGAGGTCCAGTGCGGCAAAATGGGGGTGGGTGCCGGGGACACACTTCGCATCCAATAAGGCATTGAGTCTTCTTAACTGGGTCTCCATCATTTTTCTGTCAATAAATTCCAAAAGACAGATTCCCTGCTCCGTGGCCCCGGCCAGCATAGGCCCCAATGGCGTCAAGATCCGGGTGATCGTAATCAGATTCCGGTGGCGGCTTTGATTCGGGGAGAAGCCGGTCATGTTTTTAAAGGTTTCGGTAAATCCGCTTAATGATTCGTAGCCGGATTCAAACGCCGCCTCGCTGACCTTTTCTCCGTGGCGGATTCTGCCGAATGCCTGGCCAATCCGCAGGGTCCGGAGATAGCTTTGGAATGTCATCCCATGGTGCTGCCGGAACCAGCGCCGGACTCGATTCGGGTCGAGCCCCCGCTGCGTGATATCCGCATCTTTTAACCTGATCCCCGGCGTCGCATTCACTTCCGTCAGGAGGGACTGCAGCCACTCGGGAATCTCGCCCTGGCAGGATAATGGCTGACAGATATTACAGGGCCGATATCCATACTGGAGGGCTTCTTGCGGAGTGCGGAAAAATTCAACATGGTTCTCTTTCGGTTTTTTCGCGGTGCAGGTCGGCCGGCAAAAAATGCCCGTCGTTTTTACCCCGACAACGAAGATCCCTTCGAAAGCACTATCTTTCCGCAGTAAGGCGTCATACATCGTAGCGTGATCAGGCAAGGCGCGCGTCATGATTTTTTTCTCCGTAACCGTCCGTTCTATTCCAGCAAGCGAGACCATTTGCCTCAATGTACCGGCACATAGGGTATTGTGACAACCGACAAGTTATCAACTAATTCAGATATCTTAGAAACCGGGGTCATAGAAACCGGGGTCAGGTCTTGAAAAATCATTTTTTGTCGCCTTTCACGACCCTGCTTCCGGTTGGATGGCGAATGCACCTTCGCAAGAAACCGAGCTTTTCTTGCATGGAGCACTCTATTCTCTTGACGAAGTTCTTTTAACGGATGCCCCCAAAACTTATCACTACGAGTTTATTCTGCGAACTCTGCGCGCCCGTGCCTTTGCAGCCTCAACCTCCCGATTCTTCGGCGGGGCGGCAGTCACGAGAGAATGCAACAGTTTAGTTGATGAAGCCGCGATTTCGTCAACCGCACGGTCAAATGCCTCTTTGTTTCCAGTGGATGGCTTGTTGAATCCACTGATCTTCCGCACAAACTGCAGCGCTGCTTGCCGGATCTCTTCGTTACTGGCAGAGGGTTCAAAGTTGTAAAGCGTTGTGATATTTCTACACATTTTACTTACCTCTATTGCGCACACCCACAGGGAGTCCCCGCTGGCACAATCTCAAGATTTGAGATATCAGGGACTCAGTAATTGTTGAAACGTTTACCAAGTCTCGAAATACCCCGTCATTCATCTTTTCATATTCTTCTTAGCCGTCTTCAGGAAGCGTCCGAATGCCCTGTCCTTTTTACGTTTGTCCAGGTACGACATCTCATAGTGCTCTGACTCTTTCCTGAGTTTCAAATAACTGGAATAGCGTTCTTCACTCAACTCGCCGTTTGTAATTGCCGTCCGCACTGCGCAGCCTGATTCCCGAGTATGGCTGCAATCGGCAAAGCGACAAGCCAGGGCAAGCTCAATAATATCTTCAAACCCTTTGTTTACCCCTTCACCGGCGCCCAGAAGGCCTAATTCCCGCATTCCGGGTGTATCAATGAACATAACGCCTTTCTCAAGAACAATGAGTTGCCGACGCACTGTTGTGTGCCTGCCTTCTCCTGTTCCACTGACAGCTTTCGTATCAAGATCATCCCGTCCGATCAGATGATTGATCAGTGTCGTCTTGCCGACCCCGGATGACCCGAGCAGGCAATATGTTTGCCCCGGTATCAATACCTGGTGGAATTCGTCAAATCCGGAGCCGGTTATGCTGCTGAGGGCAATAATCCTGGTCGTGATGCCAGCCTGTCTGATAGCCGCAAGCTTCTGTTGCAGCTCATCGCGGGAGATCAAGTCCGTCTTGGCAAGGATGATGATCGGCTCAACATGTCCGTCAGCAGCCATTACCAAATATCGATCCAGCCTGGGCAGATTAAAGTCAAAGTGACATGACTGGACAATAAAAGCGATATCAATGTTGGCTGCGATCATCTGGTGGTCCACTTCTGCGCCGGCACGCTTGCGGCGTAAAAACGTCCTTCGTGGAAAGACCCCATGGATGATTGCCGAGGTATCGTCATTGTAATACTGCACGGCGACCCAATCGCCGACACATGGCAGCTCCACCGATGACTCGACATGGAAATAGAACTTCCCCGCAAGTTCAGCAGGAATCTCTCTGAGTTCATTGCGGATAATGTAGGAATTCCGGTCAACTGCCGACACGCGCGCAATGCCTTGATCCTCGTGGCGCATGGCATCGGCATGTGCTTCAAACCAGTGGCTAAAACCCAGATCACTCAATTTCATCACAACTTACCACCGAACGCGAAGCTAAGGGGCGCGGCCCTCAACAAAACGGGGGTCAGGTCTTGAAAAATCAGTTTTTGGAATTTTTGCCGCCTTTCACAACCTTGCTTACGGTTGTATAGTGAATGTGCAATTGATCAGCTATTTCCTTCAAGGTATAGCCATACTGCATGTGGGCGGTTTCTATCCGTTTATTGCGGGCTGCTTTCTCCTGCATTTCCTGCTGCGGGAAAAGAGCAGCAAGGGGCGGTCTGCCGGGGAATCTCTGCGCTCTGGGGATTTCGCCGATTTCTTTTGCCTCGCTGAGCCGGCTCTGGATATCAGCCACGAATTCCGCGCCGCCCAATACCATCCGCCCAGCAAGTTTTTGCCAGGGGCTCTCTTCATCCCGCTGCACACCAGCGGCGACAAATTTCCGGTACGCCTTGCGGGCCTCGGTTTTGTTTTTGGCAAACTGGCCAAGAATCCAGTCCACCGCCAGAAACTCCGGGACCTTGCCGGCATAAGCGGTTGGCTGATAGCTGCTCCAGATCCATTTCCTTGGCTCGCTTACCATGCCGGCACGCACCGGATTTACGACGATATAACGGCACAGCTCAAGTAAATGCTCATTTTTTTCAACGAGGATCGCCTTGTAGCGGCCCTGGAACACATGTCCGACGCGCTGATGCCGGCGATTGAACCCCTGGGTATAAACGCCATTCAACTGCCGCATGCCCAGGGAAAGATTCGGGTCCGGCGTCTCCACCAGCAGGTGATAGTGGTTATCCATCAGGCAATGGGCATGACACAGCCAATTGTATTTTTCGACAACCTGCCCCAGATCCTCAAGGAATGCCCGCCGGTCAGCATCATCCAGAAAAATCCTTTCCCGCGCATTGCCGCGGGAAGTGACATGATATACCGCCCCCGGATATTCTATTCTGAGTGGTCTTGCCATACAACAACCGTAGCACAATAAATATTACTTTTCAAGACCTGACCCCCATTGTCCATTACTATCGGATAAAGTCTTGTGCCGCAGGACTTCTGGAGCCACTAATCCTGCTGAAATCCGTATGAAAAACCGCTGCTCGGCGCCGTTAGCAACCGTCTCGCCAGCCGTGTCGCGCACGATAACTTACTGATTTATCTTGCTATCAATAAACAGCCAAACTTTTTCACCGCACGGGCCGCAAATACGAAACCATCATTTCCCGTTACAGGCATCAATGTTGCTTGAATGAAAGATATTGACATTCAACTTTTACAGTCGATTCAGACTGGCCAGTCAATCCCTTACATCGAGAGTGCTTTCTCCACATTGTCCAGACCGAGGACGGCAATGGGACGAGCAAACGCCCGGCCCGGGGCGTGCGAGATGCCAACATCCCTGAGCTGGCAATCATCCAACTTCACAAGACAAAGGAGGTAATACCGTGGCAAATGAGGACCGCAAACCCACAACAACCGATGCAGGAATCCCCGTAGCCAGCGATGAGTACTCGCTGACCGTGGGAGCCGATGGACCCATTCTGCTGCAAGACCACTATCTCATCGAGCAGATGGCCAACTTTAACCGGGAACGCATTCCGGAGCGCCAGCCCCACGCCAAAGGCGCCGGGGCCTTCGGCTACTTCGAGGTAACCAGGGATGTGAGCGCCTTCACCAAGGCGGCGGTGTTCCAGCCGGGCACGAAAACGGACACATTGATCCGGTTCTCGACGGTGGCGGGCGAACAGGGCAGCCCCGACACCTGGCGTGATCCGCGCGGCTTTGCGCTCAAGTTTTACACCAGCGAGGGCAACTACGACATGGTGGGGAACAATACCCCGGTTTTTTTCGTACGCGACCCCATGAAGTTCCAGCATTTCATCCGCTCCCAGAAACGCCGGGCGGACAACGGCCTGCGCGACAACGACATGCAGTGGGACTTCTGGACCCTGTCGCCCGAATCGGCGCACCAGGTCACGTGGCTGATGGGTGACCGCGGCATCCCGAAGAACTGGCGGCACATGAACGGCTATTCGAGCCACACCTACATGTGGGTCAACGCCAAGGGGGAGCGCTTCTGGGTGAAATACCACTTCAAGACCGATCAGGGCATGGATTTCCTGCCCCAGGAGGAGGCCGACCGTCTGGCCGGGGTGGACGCCGACTACCACCGGCGCGACCTGTTTGAGGCGATCAAGCGGGGTGATTACCCCAGCTGGACGCTGAAGATGCAGATCATGCCCTTTGCCGAGGCCGAGACCTACCGGTTCAACCCTTTCGATCTGACCAAGGTGTGGCCGCACAGCGATTATCCCCTGCACGAGGTCGGCCGGCTGACGCTGAACCGCAACCCCACCGACTTCCACACCGAGATCGAGCAGGCGGCCTTCGAACCGAACAACCTCGTGCCGGGGATCGGTCCCAGTCCGGACAAGATGCTGCTCGCCCGCCTCTTCTCCTATGCCGACGCCCATCGTGCCCGCCTGGGGGTCAACTACAAGCAGATCCCGGTCAACCGGCCAAGGGTGCCGGTGCATAGTTACAGCAAGGACGGCTTGATGCGGGTGCAGAACGTGTCCGACCCGGTGTATGCCCCGAACTCGAAGGGCGGTCCGAAGGCGGATGGTGAACGTTATCCCCAGGTCGAGGTGTGGAAGGCCAGCGGCGACTTCATCCGCGCCGCCTACACCCTGCGCAAAGATGACGACGACTTCGGCCAGGCCGGCACCATGGTGCGCAAAGTGCTGGACGATGCCCAGCGGGACCGGCTGGTGTCAAACGTGGTCGGCCACCTGAAAAACGGGGTGTCCGAGCCGGTCCTGCAGCGGGCGTTCCAATATTGGCGCAACATCGATCAGCAGATCGGCGACCGCATCGCCAAGGGTGTAAAAGGATAATTCGCCCTGCTGTCTGCCGCGGGATCGCCGGATTTCTCCTCGCCTTGCTGAAAGGCAGGGTGAGGGGAATAATCTCCCGCAGGGGGCGGGGCGGCGCCAACTTCTCAGCTCTCGTATCTCTCGGCGCACCCCTAATGAATCATTTCCCGGATGTCAGTAACCATTTCCAGACAGGAACCACGCTGATGTTGTCCTCCAAGGCGGCCTCATCATCCCAGGTGACAATAGTTCCGGAATTGATGGACAATTCTTGCATGGCGCTTTGCAAGCCTCGCAATTCCCGGTTGAAGGTGTTTTGATCAGCCATATCCCAGCATGCCTGGATGAGGATCACATCCCCGAATGCCTTGTGTCGTGCCAGGAAATCGGCTTCGCCGCCTTCCCGGGTGTTTACATATTCCGCCTCATAACCGTTGCGACGCAGGTGCATGAACACCAGATTTTCAAGCAAGGGGCCGTTGTTTGCTGACTTGCGGAAGGTCATGGCGCCCAGCAGGCCGGTATCAACCGTGTAGATCTTGGGCGGATTCAGCATGCGCGCCTTCTCAGAATGGCTGTGGATCGGAACACGATACAGCAGGTAGGCGTCGAGCAGGTGATCGAGGTACTCATAAAGGCTGTTTTTCGTACACCTTACCGCCATGCTTTTCAAAGTGTTGTAGAACCTGTTGACGCTGAACTTGCCGCCCGGGGCATGCATGATATGACTGACCAGGTGCTTAAGGGCAATGACATTACCGACCCTGTGGCGTTCAATAACATCTTTGAGAATTACTGAATCGATGTAGCCCTGCAGCACCTCCACCCGCAGGTTGCGGTCCAGATTCAGCACTTCGGGGAAACCGCCGGTCTCCAGATAATCGGCGATCGCCCTGCGAAGCGTGGCCGCAGTCCTGGAGCCGAAATTCTGCGGCGGCTTGCCAAAAAGACCATTGGCCTTGAGAAATTCCGCAAAACTGAAGGGAAAGATCTCCGTGGATAACGAGCGGCCGCGCAGACTGGTGGCAATTTCCGTGCTCAGCAGCTTCGAGGATGAGCCGGTGAGGAATATTCTGATCTTTTCCGTATCAAGCAGACGCCTGATGAACATTTCCCACTGGTCGATACGCTGGATCTCGTCAAAAAAGAAATAACATTCCAGGTCCTTGTTTTCCGGAAATCTGCCGTAGTAGACATCGAGAATGGCCTGGAAATCCTTCACGCTGAAAGCAAGCAGTCTTTCATCTTCGAAATTCAGGTAAAGAATCCGCTGCCTCTTTACCCCGGACCCCAGAAGTTCCTTCATTTTCTGATAGCAGAAAAAGGTCTTCCCGGTGCGTCGCATGCCAATGGCCACATCAGCCTTGCCCGGTATTCCCGGAAAATCTCTTTCTCTGGCAACCAGCTCAGGCAACTCACGCTCCAGGGAATCGGCAATGAGTTGAGATAATATGGTCTTCATGCGTCTTATATTATATTTTTTTTCACAACAAAACAAACATATTTTATCTCTTTTTTAAAGACAAATATGCAATAAATGGATAAACCTCCCCAATATATCCACCCCTCATTCCCACGTGGGAATTCATAAGGCACCCGAATCTGCGCCACCTCGTATCCGGCCCCGCGCCTTGCCGCGGGAGTGACATGATATACCGCAACCCGGATATTTTATCCTGATTGGTCTTACCATGAGATGGCCATAGCACGATAAATGTTATTTTTCAAGACCTGCAAGACCTGATCCCGTTGCTGTTGCTTTAAGTTTTGAAATCAATGGGTACCGCTCCGGATGCCGGATAGAATCAAGAGTGAGGTCTACATCAATATCAGGCCAGTAAAAATGCTCTGGCTGTGGTTGCTCTACGTTCATGATTGCCGACACCCGCGCCTCCTTAAACCAAGGAAAATCATCGAAAGACAGAAACAATTCCTCCTCTTCAGTAAGAAGCCAGAGACCATGCTGAGAGATATTGGTTACCTCAACCTGAGAAGTGTCGATGCCAAGCGCCTGTGATTTCATTGAGATGTTCCTTGATGATGGTTTCGATAATGCGGAGTTCACGTTCTGATATCCCTTTGTTTCTGGCGAGTTCTATACGCGGTTCAAGCCAATACTTTGCTTCCCCTTGTGTGCATTGGACATGAACATGAATTCGCGGTTCCTCGCGAGAAAAGAAGAGAAATCGATATCCTTTTTCGATAAAAATAGTTGGGCTCACTCTTGGAAGTTCCTTCAGTTGTTGTGGACGGTGCCTAGTTCGGCGTTTTTTGCCGTTTGAATTTAAAGGGCAGTAAACCGAGGGGACGTCCATAAAATTATAAGTTCCTTCGGGTACCCATCGCATAATTTTATAATTTTATGGACGTCACCCCCCCATTCCCGCCACGTTGGAATTCATAAGGCACCCGAATCTGCGCCACCTCGTTTCCTGCCCCACGCCTTGCCGCG
>JACQYM010000392.1 GCA_016208225.1 Deltaproteobacteria bacterium
CGATCTCCGTGGTCGGCAGGCTGCAGGTGAAATCGCGGCACACATAGGCACAGGCCCGGTTGTCCGGCGGGGCAAGATGGGTGACTTCCGGCAGTTTTCGGCCGAGAAATTCCTGGCCCGGCCCGCCATCGGCCAGCAGCACCGTGGTGGTGGGGAGAAAGAGGGCGTGCACGGCGCGGATCATGGCCTGGGTGTCAGGGGCCTCGGGGCGGCCGGCGATGATGATCTGCGCCGGCTTGGCCTGGTAGAAGTCAAGGGCCGCCAGCAGCAGGGGCATGGCCGGCGGATAACGGTTGATCTGCCCGGCAAAGGCGGCCATGGTTTTTGCGGCCCTTTCCCGCCAATCCTCGTCGGCAAAAGGGGCAAGGCGCAGCAGATTCAGGGCTGCCACCGAATTGGCGGCGGGTTCCGCGCCGTCATGATCATTTTTCATCCGCACCAGCAGGGTCGCGTCCTGGTCCGTGGTGTCAAAAAAGCCGCCGGCCGTCTCATCGGCAAAAAGTTCGAGCTGTTTTTCGGTGAGCGCCAGGGCGATTTGCAGATAGCTGATATCATATGCGGCCTGATAGAGGTCGAGCAGGCCCTGGACCAAAAAGGCATAATCGTCAAGCTGGGCCGCCAGGCCGGCCTCGCCCTGGCGGAAACGGCGCAGCAGCGTTCCTGTTGCCGGCTCCCGGAGGGTGGCCAGGATAAAGTTCGCCGACCGTTGTGCCGCATGGAGATAAACGCTGTTGCCGGTGACCTGATAGCCCTTGGCAAAGGCGGAGATCATCAGTCCGTTCCAGGCGCAGATCACCTTGTCATCCAGGTGGGGCCGGGGCCGCTGGGCGCGGCGCGCGGCCAGGCGCGCCCTGGCGGCGGCAAGAATCTTCTCGATGTCATCCGGGCTGCGGTTGAATTTTTCCGCTGTTTCCATGATGCTGTGGGCCTGGTACAGAATATTTTTGCCGGTAAATTCGTCGAGCGGATCGGCAAAGGCGTTGCCGTCCGGCTTGACGCCGTAGTGAAAGGTGAAAATCGCGGCATCATCCGGGTCCAGAATTTTCCGGATTTCCTTGTCCTGCCAGGTATAAAAGGCTCCTTCGCCATGGCGGGCCGGATCATCGGGCTCGGCGCTGTCCGCGTCTTCCGCGGAAAAAAAGCCGCCCTGGGTATCGGTCATGTCGCGCAGCACATAATCCAGGGTTTCCATGCCGATGCGGCGGAAAAAGGGGCCGCCGCCGGTCTGGAACGCTTCAAAGCAGGAGACGGCAAGCTGGGCCTGGTCATAGAGCATTTTTTCAAAATGGGGGACCCGCCACTGGCCGTCCACCGAATAGCGGTGAAAGCCGCCGCCCAGCAGATCGTACATGCCGCCTTGCGCCATGCCGCGCAAGGTTTCGTGGGTCATGGCCCGGGCCAGGCTGTTGTCCCGGCGCGCCGCATAGCGCAGCAGAAACTGCAGGACCACGGGCTGGGGAAACTTGGGGGCCGTGCCGAAACCGCCGAATTTTTTGTCATAGTCGGCAACAAAGTGCTGAAAGGCGAGGTCAAGGACGTTTTCGCCAATCCGGTCCGGGGCAGCTGCCCCGGTCAGACTGCGCAGATGGGCGGTCAGGGAGGCGGCGGCTTTCCGGACCCGGCCGGGATCATTGCGCCAGGCCTCCTGCAGGGCCTGCAGCAGGTCGAGAAAACCCGGTCTGCCGTGGTTTTCCCGGGGGGGGAAATAGGTGCCCGCATAAAACGGGGTACGATCCGGCTGCAGAAAAACCGACATGGGCCAGCCGCCGCCCCCGGTCAGGGCAAGGGTCGCCGCCATGTAGATGCGGTCAATATCCGGCCGCTCCTCCCGGTCAACCTTGATGGAAATGAAATAGTTGTTGAGATAGGCGGCGATTTCCTCATCCTCAAAGGATTCATGGGCCATGACGTGGCACCAGTGGCAGGTGGAGTAGCCGATGGACAGGAATATCGGTTTGTTTTCATGACTGGCCCTGGCAAACGCCTCCTCCCCCCAGGGCATCCAGTCCACCGGGTTATAGGCGTGCTGCTGCAGGTAGGGGCTTTTTTCGTTGATCAGGCTGTTTGGCTTGCCGGGCTGCGTGCCGGCCGGGGAGGGATGGTTTTTCATGGCGTCATCCATATGGGTGAGGAGTTAGGAGTGAGGAGTGAGGAGAAATCTTAACTAACTCTCCGAATCAAGGGGCACGCTAGGAGAGAATGAGCATTTATGATCTTGACACATAATTCCGGTTGGGTGAAGCATTTTTTGCCTTTTGCCTTTTGCCTTTTGCCTTTTGCCTTTTGCCTTTACTCCTTACTCCTTACTCCTTACTCCTGTCTCCTGACCCCTGTTCCTCCAAAACCAGTTCAATCGGCTGATGATCCGAACTTTTGATGTGGTAATGACAGGACGCGGAGACGACCCGCAGCCCCCTGATGAAGACATGGTCAAGGACCTGGCCGAAATAGCGGGAGCGCCGGTCCGGCTGGAAGGTTGCCAGATCCATATGCAGGTTGCCGGTCATTTCCCTGAGAAAGGTTGAGCGGCTGGCAAGCCAGGTGTTGAAGTCACCGCCCAGCAGAATGGGTCCGTCATGGCCGTCAAGCTCTTTTTCCAGCTGGCGCATCTGTCGTTTGAACTTGTTGATGCGGACAAAATTGATGGCGTGAACATTGAGCACCAGCAGTTCCTGGTTTGAGAATTCAATGGCATATCGGGTGCCGATGGCCATTTTGGGCAGCCGCACCAGGGGCTCGTAAACCGGGGAGCGAAGGAAGAAAAGACTGCGGGGATTGGCCCGGCAACCGGTCATGACCCCGACGTCGATGGCGTTCAACCGCTGGGTGAAGCCGGCGGCCAGGTCCCAGCGCAGGTGCGATGTCTGCTGCAGGACATTGAGCATGGCGGGCCGCAGAAAAGCCTCCTGCAGCAGCACCAGATCCTTGCCCTGCAGCAGTTTGGTAAAATCGGCGGCCCAGGTGATGTTCTTGGCCTTATGGATATTCCAGACCAGCACCTCGAAACGGCGGCTGATGGCCGGTTCCGAGGTCTGGCCGAATGAGGAAAGCACATCGGCGCGTTTCGGAACAATGTGGGTGATACCTTTCATGGAAGAAGAGTGTAACACAATTTTTCACGACACGGGAAGCGATTCATGGGCGGCCGGATGCAAAAAAAATGATACGCCATGGGCGCGGGCCTTTGCTGCAAGAAAAGACTTGACAAAGGCTGCGGGAAAAAATCTAAATAAAATATGACAATTGAGAGTTCGGGTGCGATTATTTCTTGCCAAACGCGGCAGAGTTGGTTAAAAAGTTTATGTGGTAATGTGAAGTAAGTATTGTCAACGCACGCTGTGCCCTTTCTCGGGGGCGGGGATTGGCTACAATTCCCGCAGGAAACGGCACGGGGCGCTGGCGATATCAGGGGAAACGGTTCCTTGGTGGAATCCTCGTGATTATTCATCTTATTAGAGAAAAGGAGATTCAAGATGAAAAAAATTATTTCTACAGTTGCGGCCCTCGGCCTGGTGGTCGGCGTGGCCGGTACTGCATCCGCTCTGGATTTCACCATGAGCGGCGAGTATGTGCTCGAAGGCTACATGCTGAACAATGCGGACGGCATGGATAAAAGCCTTGGAGACGAAGGGAATACTTCTGACGGCGGTTTCGACCCCTATAACGACGATGCCGGCACCGACTCGGGCTGGGTGCATACCTTCCGCATCAAACCGCAGATGAAGGTCAATGACAAGATCACCGTGGTTTCCGAACTCCGCTTTTTCAAGGACGCCGACTGGGGTTCCGGCAATAATTTCGGCGGCTCCACCGGCCTGAGCAATGACGACAGCAACCATCATCTCGATATTTACCACCTGTACATGGATTACATGTCACCGGTTGGTAAGATCCGCGCCGGCCGTGTGCCCACCGGCTCCTGGGGCGGCGACTTCCTGAGCACCGCCAGCAGCGGCGACCGGTTGTTCTGGTTCCCGAATTTTGTAGCCGAACCCTTCACCCTGACCCTGTTCGTCCAGAAAACCCAGGAAAATGACTGGTACGGCTCTGAAGATGACGCCGATAGTGATGTCTATGAGGTTGACCTGACCTACAAGACCGATGATCTGCTGCTCAAAGGCGCCTATGATTATACCAATAACAAGGCCAACAGCGATTCCGGCGTCCCGACCACCTCTTACGACCGGCAGAACAACCTGCTGAAAGCCTATGGTGTGGCCAAAGTCGGCATGTTCAGTCTGGAGGCGGAGTGGGGATGGATGTTCGGCGACTGGTTTGATTATGACCAGGAAGTTATCGGCGTCACAGAAGATAGAGATGTTGACACCATGGCCTTCATGCTCGACGCCAGCACCAAAATGGACAAGCTGAATGTCGGCCTCATGTACTTCTGGGCCGAGGGCCAGGATGACGAAATTCTGACCGATGCTGATGCTGACATGACCGCCGCCATGAGGGGCACTCTGAACGATGGTATCGGCGATGACTTCAACCCCTACTACATCCTCACCGGCGACCACACCGGCATGCTGAACAGCGACGAGTACAATGATGATTCCAACATGGCAATGAGCGGCGTCAACGCCATCGGTGTGCATGCGGACTATCAGGTTACCGATCAGCTGACCATGCACGGCGCCGTGGCTTATGCCTGGGCGGATGATATCGATATCGTTGAGGCAGCCGCGATAGCAGATTCAGGTATTGCCGGCTATGATGTTGATGACGAGTACGGCTGGGAGGTAGATCTCGGCGCCAAGTACAAACTGCTTGACAACCTCACCTATGAGGTGCGGGCCGCCTACTTCAACACCGGCGACTTCTTTGAAGATATCAGCCAGTCAGTGAATGCGACCAACGATTCTGACGATCTGTATCTGCTCAGCCATCACCTGACCATGACATTCTAATTTTTCTTTCATTAGGATGTGAGATGAAAAGCCCTGCCTCGTGCAGGGCTTTTTTTTTCGCCGTCATTGGTGATGAAGGCGAAAAAGTATTTTGTCATCACGGAGCCATTGCAACTGCGGTAGGAGCGGGCCTTGCCCGCGATGTTATGCGCCGGAACACCAATGATCGCGGGCATGGCCCGCTCCTACGACACGAGACTTTCATTGTTCGTTGTTTCCGCTTGCGGAGATGGCGGTTAGCCGAACGGTCCCTTTTGTCGGGTTACGCGATACATCCGCTAACACGACCTACGCTCTGAAAGTCGATGGTGATCACAAATTATCATGAAAAATATTTTTCTCTGTGCTCTCTGTGGTTAATTTCCCGTTATGCCAACTTCGCAAGCTGAAATGAAAAAGGAAATAACCGATATCGACCTGATCCTGGACATTCTGGCCAGGGAGGTCGCCTCGTATGCGGTGCCGGTGGTTGACCTGATCGCCGTGCAGAGCAATGACCCCTACCAGGTACTGGTGGCAACCATCCTCTCCGCCCGCACCAAGGACGAGACCACGGCCGCGGCCGCGGCCCGGCTCTTCAAAAAGGCCCCTGACCTGGAAAGCCTGGCTGCGCTGGCGGAAGAGGAGATCGCCAGGCTCATTTATCCGGTGGGTTTTTACCGCAGCAAGGCCGGTTATCTGGCCCGGCTGCCGGCGGCGGTGAGCAGCATGGGGGGCGTCATCCCCGATGATGTGGACCGGCTGCTGCAGCTGCCGGGCGTGGGCCGCAAAACCGCCAATCTGGTGGTAAGCGTGGCCTTCCGCAAGCCGGCCATCTGCGTGGACACCCATGTGCACCGCATCATGAATATCTGGGGGTACGTGCAGACGAAAACCCCGCTGGAAACCGAGATGGCGCTGCGGCAGAAACTGCCGCAAAAACACTGGTTGCATGTCAATTCCGTGCTGGTGGCCTTTGGCCAGGGCACCTGCCGGCCCGTGGCGCCCCACTGCGACCGCTGCGTCCTGCTGCCGTACTGCCCGCAGATCGGCGTCACGCCGCGGCGGGTGCCGGCCAGCCGGGGCGCCGCGCCGGCTACGGCGCAGGCGGTCAAAAAACTGCTGTCCTGGAATGTCAACGGCCTGCGCGCCGTGGAAAAAAAGGGGTTCATCGGGCTGGTAAAGGAGCTTGACCCTGATATCCTGGCCATCCAGGAAACCAAGTTGCAGGAAGAGCAGGTAAGCGCGGAGCTGAAAAATATCGAGGGCTATCACTCCTTCTGGCACTGCGCCGCACGGCCCGGCTATTCCGGGGTGGCGGTGTACAGCCGCGTAGCGCCGCTCAATGTGCGCCAGGGAATGGGCGAGCCGGAATTTGACGCCGAAGGGCGGCTGCTCACCCTGGAATTTGCCGATTTTTTCCTGGTCAACTGTTATTTCCCCAATGCCGGCGAGGGATTGAAGCGACTGCCGTTCAAGCTTTCCTTCAACCGGGCCCTGCTTGCCTTTGTGCAGCAGCTGGCCGCGCAGAAATCGGTGGTGCTGTGCGGCGATTACAATGTGGCGCATCGGGAAATCGATCTGAAGAATCCGCAGAGCAACGTGCAGAACGCCGGGTTTACCCCGGAGGAAAGAGCGTGGATGGACGCCTTTCTGGAGGCGGGTTTTGTCGACACCTTCCGCATGTTCCACCAGGAGGGCGGTCATTATACCTGGTGGACATACCGCGTTAATGCCCGGGCCAGGGATATCGGCTGGCGCATCGACTATTTCTGCGTGGATAAAAAAAGCGTGGCCCGGGTGCGGGACGCAGCCATTTTAAAGGATGTCATGGGTTCGGATCACTGCCCGGTGGAGCTTGATTTCGTGTAAAGGGACTTAGAAATTTAAAAAATACCGTTTATCAGTGTCGTCATGCCAGCATTCTGTTCAGTCCCCGCTTGACAGGGGCTCTGTTCAGTCCCCGCTTGACGGGGGTGTTTTTAGCTGGCATCCAGGAGATCTGGATTCCGGCTAATCGCCATCTCCGCAAGCGGGAACAACGAACAATGAAAGTC
>JACQYM010000063.1 GCA_016208225.1 Deltaproteobacteria bacterium
CGCACCAGCCGCATGGTGGCGGACGCCCTGGGCATGGTCATCCCGCCCAACAAGGCGGTGGTCGGGGACAACGCCTTTTCCCACAGTTCCGGCATCCATGTGGACGGCTTTCTCAAGGAGCGGCAGACCTACGAGATCATGGAACCGGCTGACGTCGGCTTTCCCCAGAGCCGGGTGGTGCTGACCGCCAGGACCGGCCGCCACGGCGTCTTCCATCGCTTTGCCGAACTGGGGGTGCAGCTGTCGGAGCAGGAAAAAGAGCAGATTTATGAACGTTTTTTACGGGTGGCCGATAAGAAGAAGGAGGTTTTTGACGAGGACCTGATCGCCATTGTCAATGATGAGATCACGCTTGAGAAGCAGACATATACCCTGCTCGCCAGCAAGGTGGGCTGCGAGACCGGCAGCGCGCCGCAGGTGACGGTGCGTCTCTCCCGGGGCGCGGAGGTGCTGGAGGCGGAGGCCCAAGGAGTCGGGCCCGTGGATGCCGCCTGCAAGGCCATTGCCAAGGCCGTGGGGATAACGCCCGACATCTCCCGCTACGAGATCCAGGCCATCACCGAAGGCACGGACGCCCTGGGCAAGGTGACGGTGCACATGGCGCACGGCGGCTTGAAGGTGCTGGGCAAGGGCGCCTCCACCGACATCATCGAGGCGAGCATCAAGGCCTATCTGGACGGGTTGAATAAGCTTACGGCGCTTGAGGGAGTGTAAGCCGGCCGGGCGGGAAGGTTTTCCCGCCGACAAGCCGGCGGCGGCGATTTTCAAATTGACAATAAACCCTTTTTGCAGCGACAATGGATGGTACATGGCTGGGATGGCCCGTCGCAACGAAAGTGGGCCTCCCCGTCTGTGCCAACATGACAATGACGCACGATCTCAGCTCCCCCGCAATTGATAAGTTTTTCCTGACGTATCCATTTCATTTTTGAGCCACTGGTGTTGCACCCGTGCTCCTGGCATCGATTGATCTCCGGAGGCAGCATGTATTTTGTTACTATTGCGATCGGCATAGTGGTGGGCATCACGCTCTTTTATCTCAGAGACGATACCCTGGCGGGCATTGCCTGCGGCGGGACCATCGCTTTTCTCCTGACCAGGCTTTCCTGCATGAACAGCAGACTCGCCGTGCTGGAAAAGGAGCTCAGCCGACTTGCCGGCACCGCGCCGCAGGCCACAAAAGCCTCGCCCCCCGGCGAGAAAATTGCGCCGATACCGCCGGCGTATGACGCAACGGAATTCGCCTATGACCTTGCCGCCGACCGGGATCTCACCGATCTCGACGAGCCTGCGGCTTTCCCACCTGACCTGCCCGCCAGGGATACGGCCCCCTCGTCTGCCCCGGAGAAATCCTCCCCCCACGAGCTGTGGGGCATCATCATTTCCTATTTCACCGGCGGCAACGTGGTGGTGCGGGTGGGAATCATCGTCCTCTTCTTCGGCGTGGCCTTTCTGCTCAAATATACGGCGGAGCGCAATCTCATTCCCATCGAATTCCGGCTGCTGGCCGTCGGCCTGGGCGCCTTGGCCATACTGGCCGCGGGCTGGCGGCTGCGGCTCAGCCGGCCCGGTTACGGCCTGATCCTGCAGGGCGGCGGGGTCGGCGTGCTCTATCTGACGATTTTTGCCGCCATGCAGCTCTATCATCTGCTGCCGGGCGGGGTGGCTCTCGCCCTGCTGGTCGGCATCTCCTTTTTTTCCGCCTCCCTCGCCATCCTGCAGGATGCGCGCTCCCTGGCGGTGATCGGCATCAGCGGCGGCTTTCTGGGGCCGGTGCTTACCGCCACCGGCGGCGGCAACCATGTCATGCTCTTCTCCTACTACGCCCTGCTGAACGGCGGCATCCTCTTCACCGCCTGGCACAAATCGTGGCGGGAGCTGAACCTCATCGGTTTTATCTTTACCTTTGCCATCGGCGGCATGTGGGGATTTACCAATTACCAGCCCCATCAGTTTGCCACCACCGAGCCGTTTCTCGCGCTCTTCTTTGTCTTTTACGTGCTCATCGGGATTTTCTTTGCCAGAAATCAGCCCCTGCGTTTCAAGGGGTATGTGGACTCTACCATGGTTTTCGGCACCCCCCTGGTCTGCTTCGGCCTGCAGACCCCCTTGGTAAAACCCTATGAATACGGCATTGCCTGGTCGGCTCTGGCCATGGGCGCCTTTTACGCCTCGCTCGCCTGGTTCATTTTCAAGAAAGGCAGCCAGGCCATGCGGACCCTCATCGAGTCCTTTCTGGCCCTGGGCGTGGTCTTTGCCACCATTGCCATCCCCCTGGCCCTGGACGGCCGCTGGACCTCGGCGGCCTGGGCACTGGAGGGGGCCGCCATTGTCTGGATCGGCATCCGGCAGCAACGACGGGGAGCGCGTCTCTCCGGCCAGGTGCTGCAGCTGCTGGCCGGCCTCGCCTTTCTGTCGGACCTTGCGCTGCCCAACGCCGACCTGGCCGTCATCAACGGCTTTTACCTGGGATGCCTGGCCGTCGCGCTGGCCGGTTTCTGCAGCGGCTGCTTTCTGTACCGGCAACGCAATGCAATCCCTTCGGCCATGCTGGAAAGCAATCTGGCCTTTGGCTGGGCCCTGACATGGTGGCTGAGCGCGGGATTCCATGAAATCGATGCCTTTGTCGCTTCCACTTACCAGCCGGCGGCCGCCATTGCCTTCTGCGCCGGCACCGGCCTTGTTTCCCACGGCATCGGCGGCAGACTCGGCTGGCCCCATCTGCAGCATATTTACAAGGGGCTGCCGCTGATCATGGCGCTCGGCGTGGTTCATGCCTTGTCCCGCTTCCACCTGGCGCCCTCGGCCTGGGGCGGCTATGCGGCCTGGCCGGCGGCCTTCGCCGTCCAGTACCTGCTGCTGGCCCGCGACGAGCGGCAGGGCGCGGAAAAGTGGCTCAACTCCCAGCACCTGGCCGCCTTTCTGCTGCTCATCGTCCTGGTCAGCCTGGAGACATCCTGGTGGGTGAAGCACTGGGTCAGCGGCGCCGGGGTCTGGGAGATCGTCACCCTGGGGACGGTGCCGGCCATGTTCGTCTTCTTCCTGAGCAGATTGCGGTCCATCCTGCCCTGGCCGGTCAGGTCCCGGCAGCAGACCTATCTCTATCATGGCCTGGCGCCGGTGGCGCTCTATCTGTGGCTCGGCTCCATGGTCATGAACCTCACCAGTAAGGGCAATCCGTGGCCCCTGCCTTACGCGCCGTTCGTCAACCCCCTTGACCTGACGCAGATGTTTGTTTTCCTGGCCATCTCCTTCTGGACCCTGGTGATGGTCCGCGACCTGCGCATCGCCGTTTTCGCCGTGAACGCCCGAGGTCTGACCATCGCCATCGGCGCCTCGGTTTTCCTGTGGCTGAACGCCCTGCTCATCCGCACCATCCACTACTGGGGCGGGGTGGAATTCACCTACCGCTCCATGCTGGCTTCCGGGCTGGTGCAGACCTCGCTCTCCATCTTCTGGACCCTGACGGCCTTTGCCCTGATGTTCGCCGCGGCCAGGAAAAAAATACGCCTGCTGTGGCTGGGCGGCGCCGGCCTCATCGGCGTGGTGATCCTCAAGCTCTTCACCATTGATCTGGCCAATACCGGCACCGTGGAACGCATTGTCTCCTTTATCGGGGTCGGGCTGATCTGTCTGCTGATCGGCTATGTCTCGCCCCTGCCGGGGCGGACAGAGGAGCAGCGGGCAGCAATATGAAAAAATTTCTCTGTTTTCTCTCTCTCTGCGGGGCGCTCCTCTGCGCCGGTCCGGCATCTGCGGCGCCGACACCCGACATGTTCGCCCAGGGCATGGAGCTTGAGGCGGGCGGGGATGAAGGATTTTATGAGGTGACCCTGCCGCTTGCGGTCTATCAGGGGGTGGCAAGAAAAGATCTCGGCGATCTCCGGGTGTTTAACAGCCAGGGACAGATCGTTCCCCATGCCCTGCGCCGGCCGGCAGCTCAAGCCATGCAAAAAAAGACCTCAACCCGGACCGTGCCGTTCTTCCCGGTCACGGCCAACG
>JACQYM010000397.1 GCA_016208225.1 Deltaproteobacteria bacterium
AAACGTAAAAAATTCAGTGCCCTGTCTGGGTACTTTTGACTTCTATCCTCCATAAAAAGGGCGGGTTGGAACCCGCCCTTACAACCGCAAACGTTGGAACGTTGAAACGCTTACCATGGACCAGGGAGATCGGCGCATTCGCAAACTGCGGCTCGTGGTCCGCGACAGCACGCTGTTCACCACGGCGCGCTCCCGGCTGGCAGAGGCATTCCGCCTCGCCTCGCTGCCCGGGTTGCCGCCAAACGCCCTGGTGCTGATCCGGCGGCTCGATCTGGGCGAGATCCGGACGGATCTGCCCCCCTGGCAGCTGGTCGGCCGCATCGAAAATCTGGTGCGGGAGCTGGGGACACGGGCGGTCTGCGTTGACCGGCAGGCAGCGGCTGCGGCCCCGGTGGTCTGGTTCAGTGATCCGCTGCAGCCCTATGTGGCACTGATGACCAGGCTACTTGACAACCGGCCGGCCGTTGAATGGTACTGGCGCTCCCTCTTCGGCAGGCGGCCGTTGCTGCCTGACGGCGCCGGCATCGAGACGCTGCTGGCCGACGCCGCATCCACCCCCCTCAAGGCCCTGGGGCAAAGCCTGCTGCTGCAGCACTGCCTGGCCCCGGCCCGGAGGCGCGACCGGCTCTTCTCCCTGCTCACCCGGCCCATGGCAATCCGTCTGCTGGCCGGTCTGGGGCTGAGCCTGGCTGGACGCGGGGCACAGAGCAGGGCACCGGAAACGCCCCGGCTTGCCGGCACCATGGCCCACGACGGGCAGCCGGCGGTGCCAGCCGGGCCGGAGCAGACCGGGCCGGACACGGCCAGCCGGCCTGCGCCGGCATCGCCGCCCGTCACGGCAACGATCAGCGCCCCGAATGCGAGTCTGGCATGGCGCGCGGCCCTGCAATGGGCGGCCCGCCGCTGGGGAGACCGGGACGAACGCACTGTCTGGCTGGCCTATCATGCCCTGCTCTGCCATCAGCCCGCTTATCTCACCCGCAGCGACACCCTGCAGCGCATCGTGCCGGCCGACTGGCTGGCCCACTGGTCCTCGGCCGGCTTGCCCGGCAATAAAAGCCCCGGCAGCGCCCCGGTCGCCGGGACGCATGCCGCGGCAGCCGAAAAGCCAGTTGCCGTTCCGCCGCCCTGGGTAATGGCTGGAGGCCGGGCGCCCCGCACCGCTGGCCGACCGGCGGAGCCTGGTGCCACGACCGGTCCGGGCGACGGGGTCATGGCAGAGCAGAGAAAGGGCGCTGATCCGGCCGCGCCCATGCAGCCGCCTGCCCCAAAGCCATGCCGCGCTGCCGCCCGACAGGAAAGCTGCGGGACATTTTCGAGCCATGCCGGCTTTGCCCTGCTGATCCCGCTGCTGGCCCGCCACGAGATGCTCACGGCCCTTGATTTTCCCGGCCGGCTGCTGGCCGCCTTTGCCCGGCGCTGCGGGCTGCGAGAGGATGATCCCTGCTGGCCCCTCGTTGCCCAACCGGGACCTGCGGACAATCCGGTCCTGGAGCGGTTTCGCGCCCCTGCCGCCTGGTGGCTGCTGGCAACAGCCGGCAACCGGCCCCTGCGCCGTTTCCAGCTGCCGGCAAGCGGCCGGTGCGCGATCACCGCCCCCGGCGGCCGCTGGCTGCTGGCAGTGGATGATGGCTTTGCCGCGCGGGGTGACGATGAGCTGCGGGGCTATGCCGTGCAGGATAGCGGCGCATTGCCGCAGCCGGTGCGATTCGAGGAGCTGCTCCGCGCCATGCAGCTTGCGGCCGCCCTCTTTCTGCGGCGCAACTGCGCCATGTCGTGGCGCACGCTGCTTGCGCGGCCGGGACGGGTGGTGCTGACCCCCACCCACTGGGATGTGATCTTTGCCCTCGACCGGACCGACCTGCGCCTGCGCCGCATGGCACTCGACAGCGATCCGGGCTGGGTGGTCTGGCTGGGGAAGGTGGTGCAGTTTCATTACCGGTAAGAGGGGAGAGAGTCGGTTGGCATTAAGCTCTTCAGGTGTTCAGGAGGTTTATAATGAAAAGAACTAAGATGAGAAATGAACCATTGGGTATCGGTATCGTTGTCGGCTCTTTTTGCATCGCTATAAATTTAAGTTTTCCTCCCGTTGCAACCGCAGCCTATACCTGGGTTAAATACAATTCGCATTGGTATACGTTAACTGAGAAATGGGAAAGCTGGATCGATGCAGAAAGTGAGGCAGTGAGTGCGGGTGGTCATCTTGTGACTATCAATGACAGCAAAGAAAACTCATGGTTGGCGGAAAATTATAGATATACATACGTTGAAGGTCATACCGGAGACGGACTTTATGCTGCTGCTAATATCGGATACTATTATGACCCCGAAGATACAGCCTGGGAATGGATAAGCGGACAACCCGTAACCTATACAAATCTCTTGTCCACATGGGATTATTATACAGGTAATTATGCGTATATCCATACAAATGAGCATACGTTCGTTCCCGGTGGAACTTGGAATCATGCCTATTGGCACACTGACCCAAACGCATCTTTAGGCTACCTTAAAGGTATTATAGAAAGAGATACTAATCCTGTCCCACTTCCAGGTGCTGTATTCCTTTTTGGAGCCGGACTATCATATCTTTTCGGGTGTGGGAGCAAACGGTTAAAAGGGACGTCATGAAATTATAAAAAGACCGAACCAGGCTCTACGTATTTTCAAATCAACCAAACCAAACCGCAATACCGTGAACGCCAAACTCAAAACCATCAAAACGGCCGAATTGACCCTGCGGGACGTGGCCCTGGTCTGCCTGGGCCGGCTGCTCTTTGCCGAA
>JACQYM010000398.1 GCA_016208225.1 Deltaproteobacteria bacterium
CGTTGACCTGGATTTCAAGATCACCCTGTTCAACCGGGCGGCCGAGATGATCACCGGCTTCAAGCAGGAACAGGTGCTGGGCAAGTACTTTGCCGATGTGCTCCGCCGCGGCGGGGAGAATGTGCCGGTGGACGCCATGGCCCTGGCCAAAGCCGTCAAGACGGGAAAACCGGCGGTGGAGGAATGTTTTTATATCGAGACGTCTGATCAGCGCGTCCTGCCGGTCAGCGTCCGGGCCGCCCCCCTGCTGGACGCGGCCGGCAATATCATCGGCGGGGTGGAGAGTTTCCGCGATAATACCGACTCGATTCAGCGGCAATACATTCTCGACAGCGTCGGGGATGGGGTCTTCACGGTTGACAATGCCTTCAAGATAACCTCTTTCAACAAGGTGGCGGAGGCCATCACCGGTTACGCCAGCGCCGAGGTTCTCGGCAAAAGATGCAGGGACGTCTTTGAAGGCAGCGTCTGCGAGGGAAACTGCCCGCTGGCCAAGGCGATGAAGACCAAATCCAAGGTGAATGTTTCAGATATCCTCATCCACGGGAAAAACGGCCGGGAGATCGGGGTCAGCCTCAGCGCCACCGCCCTTGTGGACGAATATGACAAGATCATCGGCGCGGTCGAAACCTTCCGGGATCTTACCGAAATCCACAGCCTGCGCAGTCATCTGGCGGCGGAACGGCAGCAGACGGGCATCCTCGGCAACAGTCCCCTGATGCGAAAAATCCTCGCCGTGCTTCCCGAATTCGCCAGAAGCGACAGCAATATCCTGATCCTCGGGGAAAGCGGCACGGGCAAGGAACTGCTGGCCAATGCCATTCACAAGCAGAGCAACAGGAACATGCTGCCCTTTGTCACCGTGAACAGCGGCGCCCTGCCGGACGCGCTGCTCGAGGCCGAGCTTTTCGGCTGCCTGACAGGTTCCTGCTCGGACCCCAAGGAAGAGAGAATGGGCCGTTTTGCCACAGCGGGCAAAGGCACCCTTTTTCTCGACGAGATCGGCGACATCTCCCCCTCCATGCAGGCCAAGCTCCTGCAGGTTCTGCAGACCAGGACCTATGAACCGCTCGGCTCGAACACCCCGATCAAAACCGAAGCGCGGATCATTGCCGCCACCAGCAAGAATCTGGAAGAGCTGGTCAACGAGAAACATTTCCGGCAGGACCTCTACTATCACTTAAATATCGTCAAGATAAAACTGCCGCCCCTCCGGCAGCGGATGGAGGATCTGCCCCTGCTGTCCGAACATTTTATCAGGAGATTCAACCGGCAGCGCGGCAAAGAGGTGCAGGGTCTCTCCCAGGATGCCCTGGCCATCCTCATGCGTTACGATTATCCGGGCAACATCCGCGAGCTGGAAAACATCATCGAATACGCCTTTATTCTCTGCAGCGAGGGACCTGTTCTGCCCCAGCATCTGCCGGCGAAACTCCAGCTGAATCCGCCGGCATGGCATGAGGAACCGGGACCTGCCCCCGTGAGCGATCCCGACCCGGTCATGACCCTTGAGGAACTTGAGAAGCGCACCATCCTGGCGGCATTGAATCGCAACAGCTTTAAAACCATGCAGACCTGCAGGGAACTCGGCATTTCCAAGGATACCCTGCGCCGCAAGATGAAGGCATACCGGAGCAGCATCAGACAGCCAGGCAAGGGAGAATAGCAAGCTCAGGTATGGAAAAATGAACCCGATCAAATACCGAGGGCTGTTTTACCTCATGATCATCATCCTGCTGGGCAACCTGAGTTCCCTGACGGATCTGATCATCCATCCCGATATCCACTATTTCGACGTGGAGCATTTCATTGTCGGCGGCACCACCTGTCTTTTTACGCTGCCGCTCTTCATCGTCCTGGAAAGATACCTGCGCAAGCACCATGAAATCAAGGTGGAAAAGGAGCTCACCCATGAGGGAATCGGCAGATACGGCTGGCAGCTGGCTGCCATCTGGACTGTCATCGTTTTCGCCTCCCTGGCCTGGAATATCACCCTGCACAAACAGCGAACCACGAAAATCGCCCTGATCGAGGCGGCCACGGTCTTTGACGAAGACCTTATTTATTACCGCTGGGCCAGCGAGCACCAGGGGATGTATGTGCCGGTCAGCGAAAGATCCCAGCCGAATCCTTATCTGCAGCACATTCCGGACCATAAAGCCACCACTGCCTCCGGCAGACCGCTCACCCTGGTCAATCCCGAACAGATGATCCGCCAGATCTTCGAGATGCGGACCAAAAATAACGGGCCATACGGCCACATCACGAGTCTTGACCCGATCCGTCCGGATAACTCTCCCGATCCATGGGAAACCGTGGCGCTGAAGGCGTTTGAGGACGGCATCGACGAAGTTCACTCCATAGAGGAAATAGGCGGGGAAAAATATCTGCGCCTCATGCGGCCCATGCATGCCGAACCGGGCTGCAGCAATTGTCACCCCTCCTCCCGGGAATTCCGGGAGGGGGACATCATCGGGGGCATCAGCGTCTCCATTCCCATGGCGCCGCTGCTCGCCATGTCCAAACAGGACATTTTCACCTTCTGCATGGCCCATGGCACCATCTGGTTTCTCGGCATGGTCGGCACCTTCCTCGGGGCCAAACGGCTGTCGGAAACGATCCGCGAACGGGAGCAGGCCGAAATCCGGGTGCGCTCCATCATTGAGAACATGTTCGACGGCCTCATCACCTTGAATGAACAGGGGCGCATCGAGTCGTGCAATTCCGCGGCCTCGAGAATGTTCGGGTATTCATCGGTGGAGATGCTCGGCCGTCATATCGACACCCTGATCAAGACCCCGGCCGGCGAACAGGCGATGGACCTGACCGAGCACGGGCTGCCGCCGCTGATTGTCAAAGCCATGGGCGCCACCTTCGAACTGACCGGGGAACGCAAGGACGGGGCCCACTTTGCCCTGGAGATCTCGCTGTCCGAGATGTACCGGGGACCGAAACATCTCTACATCGCCATGGTGCGCGACATCACCGACCGCAACACGGCAAGGGACGCCCTGCTGGAAAGCCAGGCACGCATCATCAAGCAGGAAAAACTGGCCTCCCTGGGCACCATGGTGGCCGGCATTGCCCATGAGATCAACAACCCTTCCCAGGCGATCAGCTTTTCCATGGACGGCTTGAAGATGAATATGGAATATGTGAAGAAGCTGGTGAAGGAGCTGCAGAGATATCTGACGGCCGAACCCTCCAACCTGGAGGTGGAGCGGGGAAAAATCCGGCGGCTGATGGACGAACTGGACATGGATCTCGTCCTGGAAGCGGTCAACGACATCGCGGAGCGAAACATCCAGTCGGTCGAGCGGATCGACCACATCGTGAAAAGCACCAAACGCATGGCGCACAGCGAAGAGATCTTCACCTCCTGCGACCTGAACACCATTGTCAGCGATGCGGTGGTGCTCACCCATAACCAGGTCAAATACGATCTGGAGATCGTCAAAAACCTGGCGCCCAACCTGCCCTCCTTCCAGGGACTGGCACAGGAACTGGGCCAGGTATTCATGAATCTGATCATGAACGCCAGGGATGCCATCAAGGAAAAGGGGTTATCGAAGAAAGACGGGCGCATCATCATCTCCACCTCATACAACGTCAAGAAAAAATGCATTGAGACCCGCTTTGAGGATAACGGCGTCGGCATCAAACGGGAGATCATGAACAAAATCTTCGATCCGTTCTTCACCACCAAGGACATCGGCAGCGGCACGGGCCTCGGTCTCAACCTGTGCCACAGGATCATCGACACCCATGGCGGCGAAATCTTTGTGGAAAGCGAAGCGGGCAAAGGGGCCTGCTTTACCGTCCGCCTCTATGTATGATTTTTTAAGGAGTCAGGAGACAGGAGACAGAATTCAGAATCCAGGGGCAAGTCGCCCCCCACCCCATAAGAACAGAAAATTTACCACAGAGAGAGCACAGAGCCCGCAGAGTGGACGGAC
>JACQYM010000399.1 GCA_016208225.1 Deltaproteobacteria bacterium
ACGTCTTTCCGGTTATCCCTGCCGGCTCCTGAATTCTGTCTCCGGTTCCCTGGGCAGTCGTTATCTCTTGTGGGAATAATACTGGGTGAAATTGAAAAAGTAAAGGAAGTAAACGGATCGGCGTTAAAATTGCATAAAGGGTCCGCTGCCGCGCTTTTTCTTTTTTTTTGCAGCGATGATGCTGTAATAATTGATCCGGCCGGCGAGCCGCAAACAACCCCGGCGGTCCGGAAAAATTACCCCTGACAAGATCGGGCCGTATCTCATTCAACATTATATCGTACTGTTATGGACAAAGGCATAGAGAAAGCAAATATCCTCATTGAGTCGCTGCCCTACATCAAGGAATTCTACAAGAAGACCGTGGTCATTAAATATGGCGGGCATGCCATGGTTGATGAAGAGCTGAAGAAAAATTTCGCGCTTGACATCATTTTGATGAAATATATCGGCATCAATCCGGTGGTGGTACATGGCGGCGGGCCGCAGATCAACAAGTTTCTGCAGAAGATGAACATCCAGTCCAGTTACATCCAGGGCATGCGCGTCACCGACGGCGAAACCATGGATGTGGTGGAGATGGTGCTGGTGGGCAAGGTGAACAAGGAGATCGTCGGCCTCATCAATTTCCACGGCGGCAGGGCGATCGGGCTCTCGGGTCGCGACGGGGATCTGATCAAGGCCAGGAAGATGCAGGTCATGAAGAGCCTGGCGGAGAATGCGCCGCCGGAGCTTATCGATCTGGGCCGGGTGGGTGAGGTCACCCAGGTGAATCCCGAGGTGCTCATCACCCTGGACAGCAAGAATTTCATTCCGGTTATCGCACCTGTCGGGGTGGGCGAGGACGGACGCTCGTATAATATCAACGCCGACCTGGTGGCCGGCGCGGTGGCCTCCGAGCTGAAGGCGGAAAAACTGATCCTGCTCACCGATGTGGAAGGGGTGCTTGACCGGGACGGCAAGCTGGTTGCCTCCATGACCAGCGGGGAGGCGGATGGGATGATCGCCTCCGGGGTGGCGGTCGGCGGCATGATCCCCAAGATCAGATGCTGCCAGGACGCCCTGGCCAAAGGAGTGGGCAAGGCCCATATCGTCGACGGTCGCCTGATGCATGCCATCCTGCTTGAGATGTTTACCCGGCAGGGGATCGGCACTGAGATCGTGCAATAAGTTGAAATGTGATAACCGCCCGTTTTGCAGCCGGTCGGAACTTGGAATAGAGCGCAAATCGGGCATAAGGTTTACGGTTGACAGTTTACGGTTGACGGAAGGCCTCTGGAATTTTGCTCACGGCAAGGCCGCAAACCGTAAACTGTAAACCCGTTGACATGGCTGCAAAATACATGGCTTGCTGAAATGGCGCAAATAAGGGTTCAACTTTCTGAGTTTGCGCAACATACTGAAATCGTGAATTATATTACAATATTTCCGGTCGTCATTCCGGCATGTTTTTAGCCGGAATCCAGTATCCGGCCGTTTGCTGGATGCCGGATCAAGTCCGGCATGACGGATTGCAAGCTGTTTATATCATGCAACGCATTGTAAAATCGCATAATTCAACAACCCAGAAAGTTGAAATCAATGGTAAGCACAAAAGGAAATGCCATGACTGATGTGATGAAAAAGAGCGACAGCCTGTTCATGAATACCTATGGCCGCTATCCGGCGGTAATGGTGGAAGGCAGGGGCTGCATGCTCAAAGATGAGCACGGCAGGGAGTATCTTGATTTTCTGGCCGGTATCGCCGTCTGCGGCCTCGGCCATTGCCATCCGGCCGTGACCGCGGCGATTGTCGCCCAGGCCGGCCGGCTGGTCCATGTTTCCAATCTCTACTATACCGTGCCGCAGACCGAGCTTGCCGAACTGCTGGTGGCAAACAGTTTTGCCGACCGTGTTTTTCTGGCCAACAGCGGCGCCGAAGTCAATGAGGCGGCCATCAAGCTGGCCCGTAAACATGGAGGGCCGGGCCGCTATGAGATCATTTCCCTGGAGGGCTCGTTCCACGGCCGGACCCTGGCCACCGTGGCCGCCACCGGCCAGGCCAGATTCCACAAGGGTTTTGAGCCGTTGCCCGAAGGTTTTGTCCATGCGCCCTTCGGCGATCTGGCGGCCCTGGAAAGAATGATCAGCGCCAAGACCTGCGCCATTCTCTGCGAACCGCTGCAGGGCGAGGGAGGAGTGCGCCCCCTGGCGGCGGAGTATCTGCAGGGCATCAGGCAGCTCTGCGACAGCCACAACCTGCTGCTGCTCTTTGACGAGGTGCAGGTGGGCATGGGCAGAACCGGGACCCTTTTTGCTTATGAGCAGTTCGGGATCGAACCGGATATCATGACCCTGGCCAAGGCCCTGGGCAACGGGCTGGCCATCGGCGCCATGCTCGCCCGGGGGCTGGTTGCCGCCTCGTTTGTCCCCGGCGACCATGCCTCAACCTTTGGCGGCAATCCGGTGGCCTGCGCCGCAGCGGTGACGGTCATGCAGACCATGCTGGCCGCCGGCTTTCTGCCCGCTGTGCAGCAAAAAGGGGAGTATCTGGCCGCCGGCC
>JACQYM010000396.1 GCA_016208225.1 Deltaproteobacteria bacterium
CGATTCACGGCAACGGAGAGCGCGGCCCGGATGTCCGTCTGGTGCAGCAGGGCGAGATTAGCACCCAGACGGGAAAAAGTGCCCCGGCCGCGCAGCCCGTCATGACTCTGTTCCATCCCGTCCAGGCTGATCTGCAGGTGCAGGCGGTCGGCCGGGACATTGCGCAGGAACTCGATATGCTCTGCAAGCAGCAGACCGTTGGTCAAAACCACGATGCGCACTGCCTCATCCTGCAGCAGTTCCTGCATGATCCGGGTAAATTGCGGATAGACAAACGGCTCACCGCCGGTAAAATAAAAAAGCGTGCAGCCAAGCGACCTGGCCTCACCCAGGGCTGCGGTCAGCTGCGGTCCGCTGAGCGACCGGGCCCGGGAGGGTGAGGCGGAAAAAAGACAGTGGCGGCAGGCAAGGTTGCATTGATCCGTCAGGTGAAACCAGCATTCCTTGAGCGCGGTCAGGTACAGAAAATTTTCCCGGCCAGGGTACGGCTCGACTGCCGGGCTGTCGAGCAGGGAAAAAAGGCGGGCCGCATCAAGCCCGGCAGCCCCCGGCAGCCCGGCCATGGCCTCCCGCAGCAGAAGGTCGGCCCGGTGGCCGGCCACAAACCAGTCAGGCCTGCGGCCATCGACATAAATCGGCAGACCATTCTGTTCAAACCGCTGCCATTTTTTTAATGATTGCATCGTATTCATCTCGAAAATAGATTAGAGTGAGACGTTGTAAGGGGTTAAGGGATATAGGGGTTAAGCGATAACCACCTAATCAGCACCTAAACACCTAAATCGCTTAACCCCTTAACCCCTAATTCCCTCAACCCCTCAAAGCGAACCACCTTATCATAATTATCCGGATATGAAAAGCGGCAGAAAAACCATGCGAACCGATCAACGCGGCCCGGACGAACTCCGGCCCTTTTCCATAGAAAGAAACTTCCAGCCCGGAGCGGATGCCTCAATATTCATCAAACTGGGCAACACCCATGTGGTGTGCGCCGTGACGATTGACCATTGCGTGCCGCCGTTTTTAAAGGACAGCGGCAAGGGCTGGATCACGGCCGAATACGGCATGCTCCCCTGTTCCACCGGCTCCCGCATGGCGCGGGAGGCGGTGAAAGGACGCTCCGGCCGCACCTATGAAATCCAGCGCCTCATCGGCCGCTCCCTGCGCATGATGCTTGATCTGCATCAACTGGGGGAAAGAACGCTGCGGGTGGACTGTGATGTGATCAATGCGGACGGCGGCACCCGCACCGCCGCCATCACCGGCGCCGCCCTGGCGGTGCGCGATGCGGTGATCAAACTGCAGGACAGCGGCCGGCTGGAGGAAATGCCCGCCATTTTGCCGCTGGCTGCCGTCAGTGCCGGCATCGTGGACGGTGTCGCCCTGCTCGATCTCGACTACCAGGAGGACAGCCGGGCCGAAGCGGACGCCAATTTCATCATGACCGGCGACGGCCGCTGGATCGAGGCGCAGAGCACGGCGGAGGGCAAACCCTTCCTTCGCCGCGATTTCGACGCCCTGGCCGACCTGGCAGAAAAAGGCATCAGGGAACTCCTCGGCCTGTGGCGGCTCACCCAATGACATCTCCCTTTACCCTGCACGCCCGTTCCTCCCGGTGCCCGGCCCGCTGCGGCGAGGTGAAAACCCTGCACGGCACGATCCTCACCCCGGTTTTCATGCCGGTGGGCACCCAGGCCACGGTCAAAGGGGTCACCCCGGAAAATCTGCTGGACATCGGCGCTCAGATCATCCTGGCCAACACCTACCATCTCTTTCTGCGGCCCGTCCATGAGCTGATCCGGGGGTTCGGCTGCCTGCACCGGTTCATGAACTGGCACGGACCCATTCTGACCGACAGCGGCGGTTTCCAGATCTACAGCTTGAAAGAGCTGGCCCGCATCACCGAAGAGGGGGCCGCCTTCAAATCCCACCTGGACGGCTCCAGTCTCTTTTTAAGCCCCGAGGATGCGGTGGCGGTGCAGGAGGCCCTCGGCTCGGACATCATGATGTGCCTTGACACCTGCATCCCCTATCCGGCCAGCCGGGACGAGGCGGAAAAGGCCACGGCCCTCACCGCCCGCTGGGCGAAAAGATGCCGGGCCGCCCAGCACCAGACCGGCCAGCTCCTCTTCGGCATCGTCCAGGGCGGCATGTATCCTGACCTGCGGGCCCGCTCCGTGCTGGACATGACGGAGATCGGCTTTGACGGCTATGCCCTGGGCGGCTTGAGCGTCGGTGAACCGACCGAACTCATGTACGACATGACCGGCCGGACCGCCGAGCTGCTGCCCGCTGCATTTCCCAAATATGTCATGGGCGTCGGCACGCCGGAGGACCTGGTCGAATGCGTCATGCGCGGCATCGACATGTTCGACTGCGTCATGCCCACCCGCAATGCCAGAAACGGAATGCTCTTTACTTCTCGGGGCAGGCTTGTTATAAAAAATGCGTGTTACTATAATGATGCACGGCCAGTGGATGAAAACTGCACCTGTTACACCTGCCGCAATTACTCCCGCGCCTATCTGCGTCATCTGTACATGGCACGGGAGATCATGGCCTCCCAGCTCAATACGATCCACAATCTCCACTATTTTGTCCATCTCATGGCGGACATGCGGAGGGCCATCGGCGCGGATCGCTTTGAAATATTCAGGAAAGAGTTTTATGATATGAGGGAACAGCAGCTTCCCCCCGGTTAAGCCGTTGTAAAAAATTACATGGTCATTCCCGATAACCAAAACGGCATAGGGAGCCGTAAAGGAACGATCGGAATCGTCCAGGTTATTTCGTAACGGTTCCTAAGCCGTTGTTCAAAAATAACTGTTACATTTTAATATCGTAAACGGCACTCTTTTCAGTACCCCCTTGAGGGGTATAAGGGGCCGTAACGAAATGTCTCGAAATGTAACGGTTATTTCGTAACGGCCCCTAAGCCGTTGTTCAAAAATAACTGTTACATTTTAATATCGTAAACGGCATAAGGGGCCGTAACGAAATGTCTCGAAATGTAACGGTTATTTCGTAACGGCCCCTAAATTCAGCAAGGAGTGAAATTATGACGTCCCTAGCCTATGCCGCCGATGCGGCAGCCCCTTCGGCAAACCCGCTGACCAGCTTTCTGCCGATGATTCTTATTTTTGTTGTCTTCTATTTCCTGCTCATCCGGCCGCAGCAGAAAAAGGCGAAACTGCAGCAGGAATTCCTCAACAACCTGAAAAAAGGCGATGAAGTCGTCACCGGCGGCGGCCTGCACGGCAAAATCACCGGCCTCACCGACACGGTGGTCACCCTGGAAATCGCCGACAACATCCGGGTCAAGGTTTCCCGCCAGTATATCCTTTCCTCCGCCTCAGCCGCATCCGCCAAGGACCAGGCCGGCAGCAGCTCCAGCTGATGTGTCAGCCGCTAGTTTTGCCGGTGGTGAAACATTGATGCCGACACAAAAAATTGCGCTCCGGGCCTCCCCTTCCCCATCCATCGGGAACGCCCGGATCCCGAACCGGCGGCCGGGTTGCTGTCTGCGCCGGGCCGCCAACCCGCCGGCGGCCGGACGTCATGATCTGTCCGGCACGCCCGCCGCCGCGCCGCAACTCAGGGAGGCGGCAGGTCGCTCCTTATTCATCCCTCATCTCTCTTCCCGTACTCATGCCTGAAAATCTTTTTTCCCGCTCATTCGCCCTGGAAAGTCTTCCCACTCTGCCCTCGGTGGCCATGGAGGCGATCCGTCTCATGGAGGGTGCAAGCTCCACCTTCGACTCCATCGCGGCGCTGCTGAAAAACGACCAGGTGCTCACCGGTAAAATCCTGCAGTACGCCAACTCCGCCCACGTGGGGGCCAGAAGGGAGATCACCACCATTCCCCAGGCGATTTCCGCGGCAGGCTTCAATGCGGTGCGCAGCATCATTCTTTCGGTCTCCATTTTTGACACCTTTTCCGACCGCAATGCGCCGCACAAGGACCAGCTCGTCAATTTCTGGCTGCACTCCATCGGCGTGGCGGCCACGGCCGAGGCCCTGGCCCGCCATCTTGCCTTCCCCGCCCCTGACCAGGCCTATCTGGGCGGACTGACCCACGATCTCGGCAAGCTGGTTTTTTTCCAGCAGTTTCCCGACAAATTCGCCGCCGTAGGTGCGGAGCTGGAGCACACTTCCTCCCATGGCGACCGCCTGCTGCCCCTCGACACGGAACAGGCCATTGCCGGTTTCAACCACGTGGACGTGGGGAAAATTATCGGCGAGCGCTACGGTTTTCCGGAGATCCTGACCCGATCCATGTGGCTGCACCATCAGCCGGTGCTCGACCCCATCAGCCCGGACCTGGACCATCTGCCGCAGCTCATCCGTTTTGCCGACGTGCTGTGCGTCACCCATAACGTCGGCTCCAGTTATTTTCTCACCGGGCAGCCCGTCTGCCATGACCATTTCCATTTCGCCCTGGAAAACCTTGTCCGGCTGCACCATCTCACGGCCGAGGAGATCAACGGCATCATGACCGAGGTGCACCGGCGGGTAGCCGAGGTATGCAAGATCCTCGGCTTCTGGAACGAAGAGGAGTACCGGAAGCTCCTGCGCTCCGCCAATGTCACCCTCGGCAAAATGGGCATGGAGCTGGACGAAAACAACCAGCTGCTTCTGGCCACCAACCAGGTTCTGGCCGCCACCTGCGCCATGCACCGCAATCTCAATGCCGCCCTTTCCCTGACCGAAGCGGCCGAGGTGGTGGCCGATGCGGTCTGCCGGGCCTTTGATGTGCAGCGCTGCCTCTGCCTGATACGTGATCCGGTGGCCAATCGTTTTATCGGCTCCCTGGCGGATGAGCATGTTTTCCATGAAATCGAGCTGCCCAGCCGTCTGGCCGATATGGGCGTGCGCAAGAACTACGCCACCAGCGACATCGAGGTGGAGGCGGCCAACAGGCTGGAACAGGCGACCCATGACCTGCTGCATGGCAGGATCGAGGAGTCGCGCATCTTCAGCATGATGACCCATTCCAAATTTCTTGCCACCTTCTTCATGGCGGACAAGAATTCCCGCTGGCGCAAAGAGCAGCTGCTCGGCCAGCTGGTCGTGGATTTCAGCAGCGGTCCTGATTTTATCCGGCAGGGTTTTGCCGGCCTGCAGAAGAACTTCGACGCCATGGCCGCCGCCGCCGGTTCGGCCATCGAACGTCTGCTCCTGCAGCAGGATGTCAACCGGCAGGCCCGGAAACTGACGGAAACTTCGCGCAAAATGGAAGAAAGCCAGCGGCAGCTCTTTTCTTCCCATCGCCTGGCCACCGTCGGCCGGCTTGCCGCCGGCGCGGCCCATGAGATCAACAACCCCCTGACCATCATCTCTTTAAACCTGCAGATCCTGAAAAGACTGATCAATCAGCTGCCCGATAACAAGACGCTGATGGAAAGACTGCAGATCATCTCCGAACAGGAAACAAGGATTTCCAATGTCATCCAGGATCTGATGGGCTTTGCCAAGCCCACGGAACCCAAATTCTGCCCGGTGAGCATTGCGGAAATCGTGGCCAAGGCCTTGAATCTGGCCAAAAGCAGGGAAACGCCGGCCAATATCCGGATCAGCAACCAGGTGGCCGCCGACCTGCCGCAGATCATGGTGGACCCCCAGCAGATCGAACAGGTCTTTCTGAATCTTTTCATGAACAGCTGCCATGCCATGCCCACAGGCGGCACCCTGACCATCACGGGACAGACGGTCAATGATTTCATCGAGATTTCAGTGGCTGATACCGGCACGGGGATCGCCAAAAAGGATCTGCATAAGATATTTGATCCCTTTTTCACCACCAAACTGGAAGGCGAAGGCACCGGGCTCGGGCTTGCCGTCTGCCATGCCATTGTCGAGCACAACCTGGGAACGCTGCGGGTGGACAGCACCGAGGGCCAGGGGGCCACGTTCCTGGTCCGTCTGCCCCTGGATAAAAGCAGCCGGCTGCGACAGATGAAAACGATCCTGAAAACAAAGAAAAAGCAGGAGCCGGCCCGCGAGGCGTCACCGGAAAAATGCCGCATTCTGGTGGTGGACGACGAGCGCATCCTGAACGAAATCCTGCAGGAAACCCTCAGGTCCGCCGGCTATACCGTGGAGGGCGCCTATGACGGCGTCGAGAGTCTGGACAAACTGCGGCAGGGCAAGTTTCATGTGGTGCTGCTCGACATCCGCATGCCCAGGAAGGATGGCCTGGAGGTGCTGGAATTCATCAAAAAGGAATACCCGGAGGTGCAGGTCATCATCATCACGGGGCTGGCCTCCCTGGCCGAAATCAAAGAGACCGTGAAAAAAGGCGCCTTTGCCTGCCTGAAAAAGCCTTTTATGCTGGACAAGGTGCTTGACACCATTGAACGGGCGGTCAAAGACAAGAACTGCCAGCTCTCCATCTGATGGCCGACTTTCTGCTGCGCATAGAGGATGTGGCCCGCCTGACCGGGCTGGAAGAAAGCCTGCTCCGCTTTTACGAGTCCGAATACCCGGCGGAACTGCCGGAAAAAATCGTGCAGGGCGGCGCCTTTTTTTTTGATCCGGCCAGCGTGGCGGCTTTTACCGCCATCCACGCCAGACGGCAGACGGGAAGCGGCAAACCGCAGAAAGCGCCGGACCACTTTGCCAGGGTGATTGCCGTCACTTCGGGCAAGGGCGGGGTAGGGAAAACCAACCTTGCCCTGAACCTGGCCATTGAGCTGCAGCGGCTGGGCCGCATGACCGTGGTGCTGGATGCGGACATGGGCCTGGCCAATGTTCATCTGCTGGCCGGCATCACCCCCCGCTACAGCCTGCGCGACCTGCTCGCCGGTCAGGTGGGAATGGCCGACATTATCGAGGCAGGCCCGGAGGGCATCGGCATCATTGCCGGGGGCAGCGGCATCCTGGCCATGGCGGACAGCGGGCCGCAGGAGCGGTGCCGCATCATCGAAGCGCTCATGCAGCTGGAAAAAGCGGCGGACATCATCCTGGTCGACACCGGCGCCGGCATGGGCCGCGGGGTGCGGGACTTTCTCCTGGCCGCCGATGAAATCCTCTTCGTCATCACCCCGGACATCACCTCCCTGGCCGACGCCTACGGCCTGCTCAAGGCCCTGCATCAGGAAAATCTGCCCCCCCTGCCGATCCACCTGGTGGTCAACATGGTGCAGAACCTGAAACAGGCGGCCGAGGTGAGTCTGCGCTTTACCGGCTGCGCCCGTGATTTTCTGGGCCGGGAGATCAGCGACGCCGGTTATGTAATGCGCGATACCACCGTATCCCAGGCCACGGCCCGCCGCATGCCCTACAGCGTTTACCGTCCCGAGGCCAGGGTCAGCAAGAACAGCCGCGCCATTGCCCACACCCTGCTGCAAAAAGAACTGCCGCGGGCCGCGGCCGGCTCCTCCTTCGGCCGTTACCTGAATCTCATCCGGGAGGCGCGGCAACGGCTGCGGCTGCCGGCACAGGAGAGAGCATGAGCCACGCCAGCTGGACGGAAAAATTCGGCCTGACGCGCAATCCCTTTAAGGACACCCTGGATACGGACCTCTTTTACCGCACCAGGCAGCACGAAGAGGCCCTGATCAAAATCCGCATCGGCATCGATGACTGCCACGCCCTCATCCTGCTGACCGGTCCCTCCGGCACCGGCAAAACCCTTGTCTCCCAGCTGGTCCTGCGCGGCCTTGATCCCGGCCGCTTTGTCCCCGCCTTCGTGCCGGTCTATCCCGGCATGGGCAAGGGCATGCTGCTCGGCCAGATTCTCAGCGAAACCGACCGGGGCGCCTGCCGCCGCCTCACCCGCGACCGCCTTAACCAGCTGCAGGAGGCGGCCCTTGCCCTGCACGACAAAGGACAGCGGCTGGTGATCATTATCGATGAAGCCCATTTTCTGCAGGCCGATGCCCTGCATATCCTGCGCACCCTGTCCAACCTGGAGACCGAGCAGGAAAAACTGGTGACCGTGCTGCTCGTCGCCGAAACCGCCCTGGCCCGCCGCCTGCAGAGCCCCTCCTATGCCTCCCTGCGGGGCCGCATCACCTTTGCCGTGCACCTCTCGCCCCTGGCCCGCGCCGAGACGGAGCAGTTCATCAAATACCGGCTGCTGAAATGCGGCGGCCCTGCCCAGCTGCTGACCGGGGACGGCTATGAGGCGGTGCACCGCATGAGCGGCGGCATTCCGCGCGAGATCAATCGGCTGCTCTATAACGGTTTTCTGGAGGCCCTGAGCTGCAACGAGCCGATCATCGACAAAAGGTTTATTGAAAACGCGGGCAACAAACCGGGGAGACCCCATGGGCAGGATAAGCAGGCTGCGGCTCAAGCGCCGGAGTGACAACAAACAGCTGGACGAAGGCATCAGCCGCGAGGAACTTGCCGTGCTGAGCGGCGCCCCTTTGCCGGACGCCGCCCCGCCGCCGGCGAAAAAAGGGGGCGGAACCCCAAAAGTGCCTGAAGGGCGCTAATCCACTTGAAGTATGAGGTTTTTTTGATCAGAAAGTACCGCAACTTTAGGCACTTTAACTATTTTAGCGCACTTTAGGCACTCAACAACCGAAACTGCCCGGCGCCAAAGAAGGTGCCGGAACTCATTAAAATGATGTGCCGCCATCCATCCGGAGTTCTGAAATCATCCCCTGGTCACCGCCTTGTCCACGTCATCGGTCTTGCCGATCAGAATCAGCACATCGCTTTCCTTGATCAGGTGGTTGGCGGGCGGCGCCGGGATGAACCGGTCGGTCTGTACATCCTTGATGGCAATGACGGTCACATGATATTTGCGACGCAGATCGAGCTCCACCAGGGTCTTGCCGATGAAATGCTTGGGCGGCACCGTTTCCGAGAGCGAATATTCCTCGGCCAAGGGGATGAATTCCAGCACATTGGGAATGGAAAGGTTGTGGGCGATCTTAATCGCCATGTCCTTTTCCGGATAAATGAGATCCGTGGCCCCGACCCGCTTCAGAATCCGGCCATGGTCTTCGCTGATGGCCTTGACCAGGATGCGGGGCACCTGCAGTTCCTTCAGGTAGAGGGTGATCAGGGTCGACAGGTGGGAGCGCTCACCGGTGGACACCACCACCGCATCCATGTCCTGGACCCCCTGGGCGGCCAGAAACTCCTTGTTCGCCGCATCCGCCAGAATGGCGTAGGAGCAGTGGTCCTTGACCGCCTGCACCTTCTCCTTGTCCGCATCGATGGCCACCACGTCATGCCCCCCCTCATAAAGGGTTGACACCACATGAAACCCGAAATTCCCCAGGCCGATCACGCAAAATTTCTTCTTCAAGGTCTCTCGCCTTTCCTTATCATCCGATCATAATGCTTTCTTCCGCATAGCGGGCCGCATGGCGACGGGTGCGGCCGGCAATGGCAAAGGCCATGGTCAGCAGGCCCACCCGGCCGACAAACATCAGCAGGATGATGATTGCCTTGCCGGCAGTGTTCAGCTTGGCCGTGGCGCCGATGGACAGCCCGACGGTGCCGAAGGCGGAAACCGCTTCAAAGGTGTAGCCCAGGAATTCCCGGGGAGTTTCATGCGCCAGATCGGGGCTCTGCGCCACCATGAGGGCGAAGAGGGCGATGCTGATCAGGATGATGGCCAGCAGCACCAGGACCAGGGCCTTGGTGATGACCTCGTCCGGAATTGTTCGCCGGAACAGACTGGTGTGCGGACTGCCCTTGAGGCGGTTATAGAAAATGGCAAAAAAGAGCGCCAGGCTGGTGGTTTTCACGCCACCGCCCGCTGAACCCGGGGAGGCGCCGACAAACATCAGAAAAATGATCAGAAACAGGGTCGGCGTCCGGAAGAGGTTCAGGTCAATGGTATTGAAGCCGGCGGTGCGCGCGGTGACCGATTGAAAGATGGCGGTCCAGAACCCTTCCAGCAGGGGCATGCCGGCCAGGGCGTCATTGGCCTCGAGCCAGGCAATAAGCGCCGTACCGTAGACGATCAGAAAGATAGTGGTCACCAGCACCAGTTTGGTATGCAGGGACAAGCGGGCCGGCCTGCCCTTCTTTTTCCTCCGCCCCCGATAATAGGCCAGCAGTTCGCGGATCACCAGGAAACCGATGCCGCCCAGGATGATCAGCGCCATCACCGTCACGTTCACCAGGGCATTGTTGCGGAAGCTGATCAGGTTGTCGGCAAACAGCGAAAAACCGGCGTTGCAGAAGGCGGAAATGGCGTGAAAAACCGCGCTGTAGATCCCCGGCCAGAAGCCGAGCCGGGGCACAAAGGCAAAGGAGAGGATAAGCGCTCCCGCCGCTTCGATGATCAGGGTCATGACGATGATGCCGCTGATCAGTTCCCGCCAGGAGCTGACCGGCGTTGCCATCAGCGTTTCGTTGATGATCCAGCGGCCCCGGGCGCTGATCCCGACACGCAGATAGATGAAGAGGTAGACGGAAAAAGTCATGATGCCCAGCCCGCCCACCTGGATAAGGAGCAGCAGCACGCATTGCCCGAACAGGCTCAGCCTGGTGCCGGTGTCGAACACGGACAAACCGGTGACGCAGTGGGCCGAGGTGGCGGTGAACAGGGCGTCAATAAACGCCAGCGGCTCACCATTGGCGGCCAGCGGCGTGGCCAGCAGCAGAGCCCCGGTCAGGATGGCGGCGGCATAGTAATAAACCAGGGCCAGGGCAGGCGACAGATTTCTCAGTTCCTTGACAATCCTGGAATCCTTCATGCCGGTTGTACTTTCCCTCCCCCGCCACTTTGTTTAAAAACTCCACTACCCGGTCCAAGGCTGCCCTGGGAGCCTCATTTTCACCCGGTTGTTAACCGCGGAGAATTTCAGGGCATTCGAGCCGGGCATCTTAATCCAAAATTACCGGGAAGTCACGTTTCACGTTGTCGGGGCCGGTCGTTCCTGCGGGCGGGGCATGGGGTAACCGTAAAGCATTCAACGGTGCCATCTCTTCGCACAGCAGGCCAGCTCGGCCTGTTCCACGTGGAACAATTTTCAAGGGGAGCCCTGAAATGGTCGCCCCCATCTCATGTTATTTTCTCCTCCTTCCCCCGCTCCAGGCCGGCAAGAAGTTCATGGAACCTGATCGCCGGGCAGACTGCCACGCCGGTGCGCTGCTGGGTCTGCTCGCCTCCGAACACCAGCCCAGCTCCCAGCGGCAGGGGAAAAATCCCGGCAAAATGATCAAGCCCCCGGAAATAATCCCTGTTAATCGTCATGCCGGCCTTTATTTCAACCGGGTAGAGGTCCGGGCCAAGACTGAGCAACAGATCGACTTCATTGCCGTTGCTGTCCCGGTAGAAATGAAGGTTGCTCCTCCGGCCCCGATGCAAACGGTATTTCAAGGCCTCCATGACCACCATGTTTTCAAACAGATTTCCCCGCAAGGGGTCACGACTGACATGGACCGCGTTTTCAAGCCCCAGCAGATGAGCGGCCAAGCCGACATCATAAAAATAAAGTTTGGGGGATTTGATCAGTCTTTTTGAGATGTTGGCGGCATAGGGCGGCAATCTGAAAACAATATAACTTGCCTCAAGCAGGGTCAGCCAGTTTCTGGCGGTCTGATGCGACACGCCGGTGTCCGCCGCCAAGCTGTTGAAATTGAGCAACTGCCCCACCCTGCCGGCGCACAAAGTGACGAAACGCTGAAAGAGACTCAAATCCTTGATGCTGATCAGTTGCCGGATGTCTCTTTCCACATAGGTTTCAAGATAACCGGCAAGCGCCTGGACGGGATCCAGTTCATCCTTCCAGATCCTGGGGTAAAAACCGGACAGGAGCAGTTGGTCAATCATGAAACCGGTTCCGAGCACACTCAGCTCTTCAATGCTGAACGGCAGCAGTTTAAGGATAGCCGTACGGCCTGCAAGAGACTGGTTAACGGCGTTTGCCACTTCAAACTGCTGGCTGCCGGTCAGGATGAACAATCCATGGCGCCTGTTGTCTTCGTCAACAATGGTCTGGATATAAGAGAGCAGGTCCGGAGCCTGCTGGATCTCGTCAAGGATCGCTCCGTCCGGCAGCCCGGCGAGAAATCCACGAGGATCTTCCCTGGCAAACTGGCGCGTATCAGGATTTTCCAGGCTGACGTATTTTTTGTCGGTAAAGACCCTGCGGCACAAGGTTGTTTTGCCGCTCTGACGCGGCCCGGTAATGGTCACCACCGGATACTGGCCGGCAAACCGCAGGAGATAACTTTCCGCTGTTCTGGCTATGAATTCCATCTAGTAACGTTACGCACAATTTATGTAAATTTCAACTTTAATTTTAAATTTACATAAAAATAGCGCGGCTATGATGACTTGTTGACTAAGCCGTTGTTACAAAATAATGTCCTCATCCGGCGGGTCAAAACGGCATCTATCTGACAGTTCAAGCCTGCCTTTTTTCCTCGAACCAGTTCATCAGCTGCCGGGCGGCTTTTGCCTTGACCTCGCTGTTGATGAACAGGGCTACGGTCGCCACCGCAGCCACCAGCACCCCCAGATCGTCGGCAAAGCCGACAACAGGGGTGATATCGGGGATCACATCCAGAGGCAGGATGAAATAACCGAGCGCTCCGTAGATGACACTTTTCGCCCAGGCCGGGGTCGCCGGATTCTGCGTCGCGTAATAAAGCCAAAGAGCCTTTTCAATGACCTCCCTGCCGGCAACTTTGGCAAAGGCGGTTACCTTGCCCCAGAACCCTTTGTCCGAATATTTGTTGTCAAATCCCTGCTGCCCTTCCGCCGTCATCATCGCCTCCGTTTTTACAGCCTATTATAAAAATCTGCCCATGGCACGCCTTGCAAAGCTGCCGTTTTTTCCTGTCAGTCAGGTAAACGGCCCCGGCCGCTACAGGTCAAGAAACGTTGTGTCCCGGTTCAAAATGCGGCAGCCGTTCTCCTCCACCACCCCCATGTTTTCCAGCCTGATGCCGCCCCAGCCCGGCAGATAGACGCCGGGCTCGACGGTAATGATCATGCCCGGCTGCAGCTTTCTGCCGTTGCGGCGGTTGAGCGACGGCCCTTCATGGACCGCGAGCCCAACCCCATGACCGAGGCCGTGGCCGAACCTGTCGCCCAGCCCGGCCCGGCTGATGACCTCGCGGGCCGCCCGGTCAGCCTCCCGGCCGGTGATTCCTGCCTTGATCGCCGCGGTTGCGGCCAGCTGGGCCCGGCGCACCAGCCGGAAGAGGTCAACGGTCTTCTGGTCCGGGGTGCCCAGCACCACGGTGCGCGTCATGTCCGAGCAGTAGCCGTCCAGGATGAGTCCCATGTCGATGACAATGGGTTCGCCCTGCTGCAGCGGCCGGCTGCCCGGCACCGCATGGGGGGCCGCGCCGTTCGGCCCGCCGGCGACAATGGTGGCAAAGCTCGGCCGCTCGGCGCCCATGCGCAGCATGGTGTTTTCAATGCGCATGGCCACCTCCTTCTCCGTTTCGCCGCTGCGCAGCGTGGCAAAGACCTCCTGGAAGACCGTTTCATTGAGCAGCACCGATTTCTCGATCTTCACGATCTCCTCCTGCTCCTTTTTCAGCCGCATCTTCTCGATCAGGCCGGCCAGGGGTACGGCTTTGATGTCCAGCTTTGCGGTGAGCGCAGTCAATTTGAGGGCCGTATCGTACAGCATGTAATGGCTCTCAAAGCCGAGCCGTTTGATGCCGAGCCCGGGCAGCAGCTTCTCCAGCAGGGAGAGCAGCCCTTTCGGATAGAGAACGATCTCAAAACCCGCGGCCTCGTGGCCGGCGTGCAGCTCATAGCGGGAATCGGTCAGCAGCAGAGGCGTGCCGGACCGGGGAACGAGCAGCACGCCGCTTGATTCGGCAATGGACGAATCGGTGGCCGTATAGCCGCTCAGATAACGCCGGTTCTCCGGCTGGGTGACCAGCAGGGCATCGATCTTCCCCCGTTGCAGTATCTTCTTTAATTC
>JACQYM010000402.1 GCA_016208225.1 Deltaproteobacteria bacterium
ATTGTAATACCAGGAGGTGATATTATGGCAACCGCAAAAATCGCAATCACAATCGAAGAAGACGTTTTGAATCGTCTTGACTTACTTGTCAAGTCACACACTTTTCCCAATCGTAGCAAAGCTATTCAGGAAGCAATAAAAGAAAAACTGAACAAAATCGAAAATAATCGCTTGGAGAGGGAATGTTTAAAATTGACCCCAGAATTTGAACAGGCCCTTGCAGACGAAGAGATTTCCTCGGAGATAGAAGAATGGCCGGAATATTAAGAGGAGATATTTATTGGGCAAGTCTCAATCCAACTATTGGAAATGAACAGGCAGGGCTCCGGCCAGTTCTCATCTTAAGTCATGACATCTTTAACAAACATTCCGGCACAGTAATTGCTATTGCAATAACAAGCCAGCCACAAAAAGCTGGTTTCCCTTTGACTCTGGAACTTAGCGATACAAAACTTCCTAAAAAATCCTGGGCGAAAATCAGCCAAATTCGAACCTTGTCAACTAAACGACTTGGAAAAAAAATCGGGAAAGCCTCTGTCAAAGAATTGGACATGGTGGTCGAAGGCTTAAATGAAATAATAACAGGTTAACCAATAAGGCATGGCAGAATTTCGGTCTTCACGAATGGGCAGGCTTGTATGGCACAGGATCATAAAATCGTTCGGCCCGGGTTACATGGAACCCTTCTCGATGAAAGCGGCGAGAAGTTGACGCCGCCGGACGGATGGGCATTTCTGGCTGCCGGGGATGCCGGCATCACCAGGAAGGTGATCGCCAAAGGCAGTTACTGGCGAGTGCAGACCAAAATGGGGCGGCGCATCATCTCCAAAGGGATCTGGGCGCCATCGGCAACGATCACGTCCGCCAGGCAGGATGTCGAGGCAGTCCGGGCAACAGAGGCATACCGAAAAAAATTAGAGAATGCCCGCCAAAGCAGGGACAGGAAGCAGGCGGAGTACGAGAAGGATTTTTGTCTTGAAGTTCGCGCCTTCCTCGCCTTTGCCCCAAGATACCATGAGCTGGAAAAGGAGATGGCCGAGGCCATTACGTCTCACGCGGTTCCCGTGGGCAGCGGAACGGTGGCGCGGACAGCCATGATCCCTGTTGCCGAGCGGGCGGCAAAGGCCGTGATCGCCTGGATGAGACATAAAACCACGGCGTATGAGGCGATGAGAATCCCCAGGGAAAAGGGGAAGAGAAGGGAAATCAGAAGGATGCTGGCCGGCCGGTCGGTAGAGCTCCTCAAGGCGTATCGCGATGGGCATGAAACCTCCCCTGCGTGTCCATTACGGAAAGCCATGGAAAAATACGGACAGCAGGGATAGACACCCTTTAACGTTCGCACAACATAATTTCTGAAGGAAGAGCCATGATTTTGGATATACTTGAAAAGGCACGCCGTTATCAGGACCTGCACAAGGGATTTGCAAAGGCCATCGACTTTCTGTCGCGCCCGGACCTGCAGGAGCTGCCGGCGGCAAAATATGAGATAGACGGTGACCGCGTCTATGCGATGGTATCCAGGGAGCCCGGTCGCAGAAAAGAGGATGCCCTCCTCGAAACCCATGAGAAATACATCGATATCCAATTAGTGCTGGCCGGGACCGATGAAATGGGATGGAAGCCCAGATCCTTGTGCAAACAGCCAGCCGGGGCATACGATCATGCAACGGATATGCAGTTCTTTGCCGACGAACCGGATGCCTGGATCGCCACGCAAAGCGGCGCGTTTGTGATTTTCTTTCCGGAAGATGCGCACATGCCGCTGATCTCGTCCGGACAACTGCACAAAGTCGTCGTCAAGGTCGCAGTGACCCCAGGGTGAGCCGGGCGCACGGATTTGCATCGCATGGGTTCTCCCACATGAAAAAGGTAACACTACGTCGACTACTTGCCGGGATTTGAGCAGTCAACAAGCCCAAAACTTTTGGCGTGTGCCCCAGGATCACCTCCTGCCCATCAGAGCAGGATAACCAGCGCGATCCCGCCGCCGATGACCGCCAGGTTGCCGGCGGCCGATACCCCATGTAATTTCCTGAACCGGGCCCGGAGCGGATCATCCGGCGGGGTTGTCTCAAACGAGGGGATCTCCTGCTTCAGTGCCGCGGCCCTTGGTTCAATCACAAATGCCTGCACCGCGGTAATGGCCAGCATCACGGCGATGATGATGGCGGCTGCGGTCCTGTGCCTGGCGGCGGAAAAGAACAGGGCACCAAGGGCGATCACGCCGCAGGCCAGTCCCCATTTGAAATAGCCCGGAAAAAGAACCCCGACAATCCCGCCCGCCATGTCCCGGTTGTACGATTTGAAGATGGCGGGGGTGAGGACGAAGGTGAACAGGGTCGCCCCGCCCACCCAACAGGCGACGGCAAGACGGTAGAGAATCGAGGGGATCGGCATTGCTTTCAATCCTCAGGCAAACTGATAGTGTTTTTTAATCGGCTTTACCACGTTCCAGCGGCACGACATGCCGGCAGGAAAGACGACCAGATCGCCCGCCTTGATGGTGACACTTTCTCCGCCATCGGGAGTGACGGTAACCTCGCCCTCCAGTATATAACACGTCTCTTTGCTGTCGTAGGTCCAGGCGAATTCAGAAACCTCGCAGGTCCAGATGGGCCACGACCTGGCGTCAAGGGCTTTGATTCGCGATTCTTGCGGATTATGCTCAACCTGGATCATGATTGCACCTCCTTACGGTTCTGATCCGCCAGCCGGATCCTTCATGAAAATGATTCCCATTCTATGACTTCGCTGCGCCGTGGCCACCGGTCAAGGCCCGCAGCACTTCTTGAATTTTCGGTCGCTGCCGCACGGACACGGCTCGTTTCTGCCGACTTTCGGCGCCCTTCTTGCGGCAGGAGGGGTTTCCCCCTTGGTATCGCCATCCACATAGAGCCATTGGCCATCTTTTTTCATAAACCGGCTTACTTCGTGCAGCCGCCACATTTTTTCCCGCGCAAGAGCGGTGGCCTTGAATTCGACAACGCCGTCGCCGTCTGTCGCCATCCCCTTTTCGGTACGGACAATATGCAGTCCGTACCATTCCGGGATGGCCGCCGGGTCAATGGCGGCGGGCCTGGTCGATGGATGCCAGGTCTTGAGCAGGTAATCGACATTCCGCACCACATAGGCGGTGTAGCGCGACCGCATCAAGGCGAGAGCGGTTTCAGCGGGGCGATCACCGGCAAGCAGAGGTTCGCAGCATGCCGCATAGGAAGCGCCGGAGTTGCAGGGGCAGATATTGGTATCAGTCATGGCAATATTTGGTAAAAACCAGATAGCTTGTTAACGCAATCACAGATTACAGATTATCCATCTCCAAGCTTTTGTAAATAAATAAACGAAATGGTCAGAGATGTAATGGTTGCTGATCCTACAACGATACATTTGCCACAGAGCGCACCGGGCCGACAGAGATAACAAACCGTAATAAAAATATTTCTCCGTGGCCCCCGTGTGCTCTGTGGTGAAGCGGCTGGTTACCGGCTACTTGGTCGCATGGATGGTCACCGTCTTTTCCACCATATCAACCACCGGCAGATCCGGCATGGAGGTGAGGCCGTAGGTGGCGGCCAGATCGATGTCGCTTGGCACGGCGGCCAGCAGGGCATGGGCAATCTTCTGTTCCGCCTGCCGGTAGCGCAGCTTCACTTCCACGGCCAGCTGCCCTTTGGCCTGGGGTGCGGATACCCCGTAATAGACATCCTTATACCCCTTGGGCGGAATGGTGTCATGGCGGGAAAAGGCGATCACCTTCCACGGGTCCACCTGGAAATGGAAGGCATCCCCCATGCCGTCGGAATTAAAGAGGCGCACCTCGGCGGGCAGTTCTCCGTCCTTGCCCACCGTGCCGGTGGTCATGATCACCTTGCCGCTCTGGTCCTTGACCGTCATTTCCAGCCAGATCTGGCGGATATTGGTCAGCGAGGTCGGCAGATTATGGCCGGCCCGTTTATTGTGCACCCGCACCTTGATCTCAGCCAGGCTGTTGTCCCGGTAAATGGGCATGACCTCCACCTCGGCGGCGGCCTTGAGTCGACTGACCGCCATTTCATATTTGTGGTGGGCATTGGCCGCCAGGGCCTCGTCACCGCCCTTTTTGGCCGCCTGCTCCAGCAGATAATAGACCAGGAAATTGGCGCCGTTGAAATAGTGCCGGAACTCACCCCGCTCAGGTTTTTTAAAATCATCGGCTGACCGGACAAAGGTTTCATAATCAACCATATGGCAGTCCTGGCAGGCGATATTTTTCACCGAATAGGGGCCATCCTTCCATTCCCGGTAGGTTGATTCCAGAGGGGTGTGGGATTCATAATGATGCACCTGGTGGCAGTTGGCGCAGAGCTCCGTGGTCTTGTGCAGCGGCTGTTCCACGCATTCATGGAATCCCTCGCCGCACCCCTCCTCGGGCGCGTAAGGGCCGTATTTGGTCAGCACCACGCCATCCGCCGTCTCCTTGCCGGGGGACATGACGAATGAGCCGTTCTCCGGCTGATGATAGGGGGTCTGCCAGCCGGTATGGCTCTTGACCGAGTGGCAGATATCGCAGGAAACCCCGTTGATGGCCACGGCCGAGAGCCCGGTCAGGCCAGGGCTTTTGACCTCCCCGGTCACCACGCCGGCCGGGGAATGGCATCCTTCGCACTGCCTGGCGATATCATGGCCCACCGCCTTGACCGCCTTGTTCAGCTCGCCCTGGTAAACAGGGTCCTTGAAGGCCAGGGCATGCACCGATCCGGTCCATTCCTCAAACTGCTGCGGATGACACTCGGCGCAGGTTTCCGGCGGGGTGAATTCCGCCTTGTTTTTTTCCCAGTTCACCAGCGACGGCGCATAGGGATAAAGTTCCTTATCCACCTTATCGATGGCCCCGGCTAATGTCGGCATCATCATGGGCACTGTCAGCATTCCCCAGACAAAAAAATGTTTCCCTCTCATTTTTTTCTTCATGACTCCTCCTTTTTTCTCTTTACAATTTAATCGATTATGCTATAGATGATAAAAATTACTTATATCGATAGCATATCGCTCCCTGTTTGTACAGATGGAAAAAATTTTTTCCAATTTATTTTTTACCGCCCGCCGACGTCATCGGAAAGATCAGAGTGCTGTTTGCACGGCACCCGCGAAATTTCGGGGACAAAGGCGAGCTTCACCATGAATTACTAAAAATTGCCGGCAACGGCCATGTAAAAACGAAACCTGAAAACGATTAAAAAAGGAGACGAACAATGGAGGAAAACAAAATGCACATGCCGCTTTTAGGAGACCTGTTCCCTGCAATCACCGTGCAGACCACCCACGGTCCCATGAGTATTCCCGGAGATCTGGAGGGAAAATGGTTTGTTCTTTTCAGTCATCCCGCCGACTTTACCCCGGTCTGCACCACGGAATTCGTCGGTTTCCAGAAAAGATACGAAAAATTCAAGGAAATGAACTGCGAGCTGATCGGTCTGTCCATTGATCAGGTTTTCTCCCATATCAAATGGGTTGAATGGATCAAGGAAAAACTGGGTGTTGAAATCCAGTTTCCGATTATTGCCGCCAATGACCATATTGCCATGAAACTTGGTCTCCTGCACCCCGGCAAGGGAACCAACACCGTCCGGGCCGTTTTCATCGTTGATCCCTTCGGCAAAGTGCGCCTGGTGATCTATTATCCCCAGGAAATCGGCCGCAACATGGATGAGATTGTCCGCGCCGTCAAGGCGCTGCAGACCTCGGACAAACAGGGGGCCATGCCGGCCGACTGGCCGAACAACGACATGCTTGGCGACCGCGTCATCGTGCCGCCGGCCGGCGATATTTTTCTGGCCAGGGAGCGGGTCAAACAGTATGAATGTTATGACTGGTGGTTCTGCCATAAACCGCTGGAAAAATAACTTTTCCGCCTGCTCTGCAAATGGGTGCCCCAGTGGCACCCATTTTTTTGTGATTTTCCCCATCCCGCCACCACGCATGTGCCGCACATTCCGGCGCCCCGTCTGTTGCATCCACACATCCAGCCACACCTTCACGCGGTTAGAGACTCGCTGCCGGGAAAACCTTATCACAGCATTCCGGCACGTTATGCCATTTCCCGGCTGTTGCGGCCATTCTTGGCACGACTGCTGCTCCTTTTCTCCTGAAATGACCAGAGAAAGACTGACGAGGGGAGATCGCCATGAAACAGACAGCGGACACAACCACGGTTGACATCACGACCACGAAGGCTGCGGACCAGCAGGCTGCGGAAATCGGCATGGGAGTTATCGTCACAGTCATCGCGCTGAGCGGTTTATGGGGCGCAACCTGCCTGCTCAGCGCCCTCGCCCAGTATGGCATTGTCACGATGGCGGAAGGCTGGCTGCAGGCCGTCTGCGGCAATTCCTCATGCCTCATCAACGCCCTTTCCGTTCCCCTGTTTTGCGTGGGTCGAGTCATCCCGTAATGATCAGGAACCATACCGGCGGCAAGAGATAAAATCGGCGGAAAAGTAATCAGTTTTTCTGGAATTTTTCCGACATTGTCCGGGCCACCGGCAGGATTATCAGCCATTAACCAATAACATGGGGGGGTGGATTACCGCTTCCTTATCCCTCTCTCTCATTCACCCGGCGTCCTGCCATGCGCCGTTTTTGTTTCTGGCTCCTGGTACCGTCATGCAAAAAATCTCCCGGCGGCTCTCTCCCTGGAAAACGTCAATTACGCCTTCCGCCAGGATACATCGCCAACCCTTGCCAGTCCGCGGTCCGCATTCGCCAATCCGCGATCCGCAATCCGCATTCCGCAATCCGCTCC
>JACQYM010000406.1 GCA_016208225.1 Deltaproteobacteria bacterium
AAAAAATTCTCTGTGATCTCCGTGTGCTCTGTGGTGAAAACAACCTCGACTCAGCCGCTGAGCGCCTTTTCCAGGGCTGCCGCATGGACCTTGCCGGCCACGTGCAGGGCGCTTTTGCCGGTAATCGGGTCGAAATTGCTCGGATCGGCAGCGCAGAGATACTGCACCTCCCTGGCAATGCAGGCCAGGGCCTCTGCAGTGGGTAAGCCCACCAGCCGTGGAATGACCTCCCAGCTCGCGCCGCAGGAAGCACCGCGCTTCACCCTGATCGCCGTAATGACATTTTCCCTGACATCCACTTCATATTCCGGGACCCCGAACTGCTCCCCGTACCGGCCAAGCCCCGGCAATCGTCCCAGCGAACAGCAGGTAAAGGGGGTGATGGCCGAGCCGTTTTTTTTGCCCGAAGCGATCAGCGGGATGTTTTTCTGCCGGCAGAGCAGGGCAAGATAATCGAGAAGATCCGGATGGCTGAGAAAGCTGATGACCAGATCCCCGCTGAAGTCCTCCTGGAAATAGGCCGCGGGGTCATCAATAAAATCAGGGAGACAGCCGGGGAGATCGAAAATCCTGCTGATGATGAGATCACGGCCGTATTGCCGGATGCCGTTCACCTTCACATCTCCTGATCCGGCCTGCTGAAAGACGATGATCTCATCCATGACGTTAATGGGTCAGTTTGCTGATGAGCGGGGATATGTGTCCGGAGAACATCTCGTCAAATTCGGACATGATTTTTGCCCGTGACGCTTCGACTGTTTCATACGGCAGGTCGAGAAACAGGGCGACATCGTCAATGCCCCTGCCCTGACCGAAATGCTGCTCGGCAATAATGATCTTCAGAAAGTCATCCTGGATAAGCGGCCGGAGGTTTTCCCGGACATCACGCAATATCTCGCATGCCTGCGCAAATGTTTTTCCTTTGGCGATTTCCTTTCGCATTTTCAAAACGGTCTGTTCGTAAAGGACTTCGTCTTCTTTTATCTTCATGTTTTGTTTTTGCTTTATCTTGGTTTGGAACTGAAATGCATCCGATTATGGGTGTATAGTAAGGAGTTTCTGCAAAAAATTAAGATCCCTTTACATAAAAATTGCAAAAAAAGAAAGCAGGGAATCGCTTTTTTTAACGGCAGCCCTGCAGAATCTGCATGATGATTTCCTTGTCGTAATTTTTCAGCCGCCATATTTTGGCCAGCGCCAGGGCGTTGTCGGCGATCAGCGGGTTATCTTCCGCCTCAATCCCCAGCTCGGCAAGGGTAACCGGGCTGTTGACGCGGACAAACCAGCTTCTCAGCAGTTCGATGCCTTCCCGGGTGCACTGTGCAGGGCTGCCGGTCAGCCCGAAAACCCGCTGGCCGAACTGGCTGAACTTCGCGGGATGCAGCCCGGCCTGATAGCGCATCCAGGCCGGCATGATCACGGAGAGCCCGGCGCCGTGGGCGATGTTGTAGAGGGCGCTTAAGGAGTGCTCGATCATGTGCATGGGAAATCCCACCATGCCGAGTCCGGCGGCAGTCCAGCCGTTCAGGGCAAGGGTGGCGGACCACATGAGATCAGCCCGGCCCTGGTAATCGCGGGGCTGCTGCAGAACCTTCTCGCAGCTTTCCATGATGTTGATCACCAGCCCTTCCATGAAACGGTCCTGCACCGGGGTGGCGGGATCGCGGGTGGTAAAGTAGAATTCCAGAATGTGGGCCACCGCATCCACTGCGCCGTAGGCGGTATAGTTCGCCGGTACGGTATAGGTGAGGGTCGGGTCGAGAATGGAGACCCTGGGATTGAGCAGACGGCTGCCGGTCCCGAATTTGTGGCTGGTCTGCTCGTTGGTGATGACCATGCCGCCGTTCATTTCCGAGCCGGCGGCGGCAAGGGTGAGGACGCAGGTGATGGGCAGCACCCTTTTGATGCTTTTTTTGCCTTTGAAAAACTGCCACACATCATGGTCCGCCATGGCGCCCGCGGCAATAGCCTTGGCGCTGTCGATCACACTGCCGCCGCCCACCGCCACCACGGCTTCGATGCCGTTTTCCCTGGCCCTGGCAATGCCGGCACGCACATGGCTGAGCAGGGGATTGGGCTGCACGCCGCCATGCTCGACGATATCCAGGCCGGCGCCAAGCAGGGAGGAGACCACCTGATCATAGATGCCGTTTTTCCGGATGCTGCCCTGGCCGTAGACCAGCAGCACCTTTCTGCCCAGCGCGGCGGTTTCCCTGCCGATTCCCGGCACCGTATCCGTGCCGAAAATGATGGTCGTCGGATTCTGCAAGACAAAATTCTGCATGCGGAGCGTCCGTTACTCCCGTTCCGCCAGGACGCGGGTCAGCTCCACGAATTGCTCGACGGTCAACCGTTCGGCCCTGGTGGCCGGATCGATGCCGCAGGCGAGCAGGGCGCCGCGGATGGTGTCCCGGTCCAAAACGATGAAGGGAGAGGTGGACAGGGAGTTCAGCAGGGTCTTGCGCCGTTTCTGAAAGGCACTTTTCACCACCTTGCGCAGCAGATCATGATCATGGGCCGGCAGGGCGCCTGCCCGTTGCGGCAGCGGGTGAAAGGTGATTTTCACCACCACCGAATCCACCTTGGGCCGCGGGTGAAACTGACCCGGCCCGACATCAAGCAGTTTGTCAACCGATGCCGAGCCCGCCATGAGCACCGACAGGATGCCGTATTCCTTTGTGCCCGGCTTGGCGCGCAAACGATCCGCCACCTCCTTCTGCAGCATCAGCACGGCCCACTCCATGTCACGGCGATTGTCCAGCAGCTTGAAGAGCAGGGGGTTGGAGATGGAGTAGGGGAGATTGGCCATTATTTTCAGGCGGCCGCCGCATTGCCGGGCCAGCTCGGCAAAATCGGCCTGCAGCAGATCCTGCTTGAGCAGGGTCACATTGGCGGCCAGATTGCCGCTGGTTGACTGCCAGGCAATGATGCCCGCGTCAATTTCCAGGCCGATGACCTGCCTGACGCTTGCCGCCAGGGGAGCGGTCAGGCTGCCCAGTCCGACCCCCAGTTCAACCACAATGTCATCCGCACCGACCCCTGCCAGGGAAACGATCCTGGCCGCGGTGTGCGGATTGATGAGAAAATTCTGGCCCCGTTTTTTTGAAGGGGCCAGTTTTTCCTGCTTAAGGATATCCTTGATCGTTTGAAGACTCATAAGCCGCCATGATTTCCGCGCGTTGTCTTTGTTTTTTCCGGCGCATTGCCTGATAAAAGTAAAGGGAGAGAAAATAGCCCGCGATCGCAAAGGGAGCGGCCAGAGCCGCGCCGCCGGCGACCATAACCGCAATGGCGTGCCAGCCGAGCTTGCTTAATTCCGCCAGGGTTTGCTGAAAGCCCGCGTGGCCGGTAATAATGGCCATGATCTCGTGGATCCGCTCCCAGGAAAGCTCATACGGGGTAAGCCAGGTGCCGAGCCGCCAGGAAAGATAATATTGCGGGAAAAAGGTAAAGGGATTGCTGACCACGCAGCTGGCCAGCCAGCCGGCAAGTTTGTTGGCCCGGCAGAAAAGGGCGAGCACGAGGATCAGCAGGGTATGGAGGGGGATGGTCGGGGTGATGCCGATAAAAATGCCGAGGGCGATCCCCCTGGCGATTTCTTTCGGGTCCCCCTGCAGGCGGATGAAACGCAGGTAATAGTATCTGAAAAATCGCCTGTTCATACCCGTTCCGTGATCCGGCTTCTGGAATAGACATCCAGATCGAGAGAGGCGGCCCCCTGCTGGCGGAAAATGTGATAACCGGCCAGGGCGATCATGGCTGCATTGTCAGTGCAGAACTGCTGCGGGGGCATGTATACCTGCAATCCCTCTCGGCTGCCCTGCCGGCGGAAAACCTCCCGCAGCCTGGGGTTGGCGGCAACCCCGCCTGCCAGAACAACATTGTCAACGGCGAAGTTCCGGCAGGCCTTCATGGTTTTCGCGGCAAGCACTTCGACCACCGCTTCCTGAAAGGAGGCGCAGATATCCGCGGTGGCGGAGTGCATCGGGCCAGCGCCGTTATCCCCGAAGATCAGCCGCTGATTTTGCTTGACGTAATTGGCCACAGAAGTTTTGATACCGCTGAAACTGAAATCAAGACTCTCCGGTTCAAGCCAGGAGCGGGGAAAATGGATGGACCCCGGGTTGCCCTCTTCCGACAACCGGGAGATAACCGGTCCGCCCGGGTAGGGCAGCCCGAGGATCTTTGCCACCTTGTCAAAGGCCTCGCCCGCCGCATCATCGCGGGTTCTGCCCACGAGGGTATAGTGGAAGTGGTCCGTGACATGAAAGATGGAGGAATGACCGCCGGAGGCGATCAGGGCGATATAGGGAAAGGCAGGTTTTTCTTCGCCCAGAAAGACGGAGAACAGGTGGCCTGCCATATGGTCCACCCCGACATAGGGTATTTTTTTGACAAGCGCCAGGGCCTTGGCAAAGGAAAGACCGACCAGCAGCGAACCGATCAGGCCGGGCCCCTGGGTGATGGCCAGAACGTCCACCTGGTCGAGGGTGATGGCGGCATCCTGCAGGGCCTTGGCCACGACCGGATAAATATCTTCCAGGTGCTGACGGGAGGCAAGTTCCGGCACCACCCCCCCGAATCTGCCATGCAGTTCGATCTGGGAACAGACCACATTGGCCAGCAGCCGTTCGTCATTTTCCATGACCGCGGCCGCGGTTTCATCACAGGAACTTTCTATTGCCAAGATGATCATTGTTCAGAGGGCAGGGTATCTAGTATAATCAAGGAAAGCAGGCACCGGGTAGTCCGATCCCCATCTTTCAGGCATGACCGGAGATGGACAAATTTGCTATTATGACACATTATGACAATAATTACCCATGAAATTCTACGGCAAGAAAAAGAAAAATCCCTGGAAAGCCTGGCTGCGGCCGGAAAGCTTGTCGACCTGTTTGCCCGCACCATTTCCTATCTCCGTGTT
>JACQYM010000407.1 GCA_016208225.1 Deltaproteobacteria bacterium
AGGCGGCATTTCGACTCCCACAGTGTGGTGAATATCTTATACGGAAATGCTTTTTACCTTATTTCTTGCTTTTTGCAAAGCCCTCAGCGCTGCTGCCTAATAACCATTGCATCCCTCACCATTTCGTTACAGTCCCTTGTGCCGTTCAGTGTTGCGATATAACAGGTATTTTTTTACTACCGCTTGCGGCGCAGCTCTTCAAATGCCTCCTTCAGCCGGACAAATTTTTCATGGTCGCCGCCGGTATCGGGATGGAGTTCCTTTGCCTTTTTGCGGAACAGCTTGGTCAGTTCCCTTTTGCTCAGTTTTGCCAGATGCTCAGCCGATTCATCGAATATGCCGCTTGCCTCCTCCATGCTCATGGTGCTTTTGCGTTGCGGGAAGCGGAATTGCCGGTGGCTGTCCATGAACTGCCGGATATAGTCGTTCAGGGCGTCCGCCTCGTTGAAATCATAATCAAAAAAGAGGATCAGGTAGCGGACCAGGTAGGGCTGCAGCCCGGCGGCCGGCTCCATGCCCTGCCAGAAGATCCGGTCCTCGTTTAAGCTGCACAGTTCGTCGAGAAAAAAGGCGTCAAGCCTCTCCTGGTTCAGGGCCTGGGGCAGGATGCGGGCATAGGATTCGGTGAAATAGTGCTGGAGGTTGAAGACGGTGAAGAGATATTCCTTTACCTGGTCGGCATAGAGAACCATCTCCCGGCTGATAAAATACTGTTCCTTCTCGTCCCGGGATTTGCCCAGCAGCTTGCGGCACAGTTTGGCCGGCATCCGGTAAAGGCCGCTCTGGTCAATGGCGCCGTACCAGAGATAATGGAGGCGGCGGCGGTCGAAGAGATGCAGTTCCCGGTCAATGGCCTCCTGCTCGGCAGCGGTTACCTTCGTGAGCGCCCGGCTCCGGGCCCGTTCCCTGAACGGCGCGACTTTTTCCCGGATATCCTTGCGGACAAAGGGCCAGAGGATTTCTTCAAGAAGATCCGCCGCTTCGCCCTCCACCAGACCGGCTATCGCCTCGACCAGATCGTCGCGGACGTGAAAGGTGTTGCCGGACGGATAGACGAGAAAGCGGGCCGGGTCATGGCCGAGGTCAAAGATCTCCCGGTGCCGCAGGAAATTTTCTCCTTCAGCAGGGCAGGACTGGCGCAGGGAGTAACGGAAACTGTCGCCGTGAATCGATCGGGCCAGATAGAGACTCCTGCTTGGCGGCATGGGAGAAGAGCCGGGTGTGATCTCTTTTTTTGTCATCTTTCTGCCGCCTCCTTTTTTGCGCAGGAATGGAACTTTCCGGGCACGGATTTCGTTTAAGACACATAAACCCATCCACACCGCAGCGCAAGCCTCTCTTTTCGAATCTGTCTTTTTATCATACGCGAACACGCCATGCGACAAAATGCCATATTGCTTTTGCCGGCAAAAAATAACGAATATAGGAATTGTAATAGTCATTATTAGTATCTGGCAAATGAGAAGTCATGCATTCCAACCCAAAAAAAGGAGATTGAAATGAAAAAAATTCTGGTATCCGCCGCAGTCTTTTCCCTGATCATCGGGGCAGGCGCTGTTTCCGCCCAAGCCCTTTCCGATGTGGAAACGCTGGGAAAACCTATCTACGAGAGCACGGAGCTGTCCTTGGAACGGACACAGTCGTGCGCAACCTGCCATAATTCCGTGACCGGTTTCGCCGATCTGGACAACAGCGTGGTTTCCCTGGGGGATGATGGTGTTTCAACGGGCGGCAGGAATGCCCCTACCTCTGCCTATTGCGGTTTCAGTCCTGTTCTGCACGTCAATAAAATGGGAGAGTATGTCGGCGGTATGTTCTGGGATGGACGGGCCACCGGTCTCACCCTGGGTGATCCTTTAGCCGAGCAGGCCCAGGGTCCGCCCCTGAATCCGGTGGAGATGCACATGACTGATGTGCAGATGATTATTGATCGCATGGCGGCTGATCCGGCAATCGCTCCGCTTTTCCTCCAGGTTTATGGGACGGATGCCTTTGCCGACGCGGACGCGGCCTACGATAATCTGGCCAGGGCCATTGCCGCATACGAGCGTTCCGCCGAGGTGACCCGTTTCACCTCCCGTTTTGATACCGGAACATTAAACGCCCAGGAGTTGCGCGGCAGGAAGCTCTTTTCCCAGAATTGCACCACCTGCCATGCCATGGGGCAGCATGGCAGCGGGCATCCGCTCTTTACCAACTATAAATATGTGAATGCCGGGGTGCCGAAGAATCAGGCATTGGAGGATGACCCTGATTGCGCCTATGTATATCCTGACCTTGGTCTCGGCGGATTTCTGGGTGATTCCGCCCAGGACGGCAAATTCAAGGTCCCCACCCTGCGCAATATCGCCCTGACTTTCCCCTATTCCCATAACGGCTATTTTGCCACGCTGAAGGAGATGGTCTCCTTCATGAACGACCGGAGTGCTTATATCCCGGAAGTCGGCGCGAACCTGAGTGCGGAGGTGGGGAGCCTGGGTTTGACCGAGGCACAAGTCGATGACATTGTCGCCTTCCTCAATACCTTGACCGATATGTGAAAGTCCCATAACGGCGAGTAACTGTCGGCAGTTGCCGCTGCCTTCGTTAAATGTTCAACTTTCGGAGTTGCTACAACATGCTGAAATCGTGATTTATATGGCAATATTGCCAATCGTCATTCCGGCATGTTGTTAGCCGGAATCCAGTATTCGGGCGTTTTCTGGATGCCGGATCAAGTCCGGCATGACGGATTGCATGCTGC
>JACQYM010000070.1 GCA_016208225.1 Deltaproteobacteria bacterium
AGGAACCGTGCGGTTCGCGCAGGGTCTGGAGAGTCAGGGCAGAGGTGAGTGTGCCCGGATTCTATACCTCAAGCCGGTCCGCAAACAACATCACCTGCACGCTGGCGGTGCTGGTGTAATCGCAGTGGGCGATGGCATTGATAATCGCCTCGGAGATCACTTCCGGCGGGCCTTTTCCATGACCTCGGCCCAGCGCATCGTCTCAGATTGCCGGTCAAAGGTCTGGGATAATCAATGACAACTACAGCTAACTTTCCCCCCTAAAAGCAAGAAGGGCCAAACCCTTTGTTTCCAAAGGATTTGGCCCTTATTATTGATGGTGCCGAAGGCGAGACTCGAACTCGCACAACCATAGGTTACTACCCCCTCAAGATAGCGTGTCTACCAATTCCACCACTTCGGCAAATCTTTTATTTTGACGCCGGACTTTCCGCTTTCTCCTGTCCGGCAGGCGCATCAACTTTTTTCTCCACCTGCCCGACTTCCGGTGAAGCCGGCGGCTGGGCCGCTTTGTCACCCGTATCCTGGGCACCGCTGGTCTGTTCAACTGGGGATGCAGGCGGGGCTGCGGGTTCGGCCGGGGTCAACGGCATGTCCGGCATGCCTGTCTCGGGCAGCGGTTCAGCGGATCTTTCTATGGCGTTTTCCTGTTGCTGCGGAACGCTGACGTCCTTCATCACGGAGCTTGTGCTCTTATGCGCCGAAAAATAGGCCAGGGCAATGGAGGTGATCATGAAGGTGACAGCGGCCATGGTCGTCACCTTGTTCAGCAGCGGCAGCGGGCCTTCGGAGCCGAAGACCGTCTGGCTTGAACCGCCGAAGGTGGCGCCCATGTTGGCGCCTTTACCCTGCTGCAGCAGCACGATTACCACCAGAAAAAAACAGACGACAATATGTACAATGGTCAGAAGCGTTATCATTATGCAAATAGAAAATCAGCCGGTGCATCAGGCAGACAGCCGACTTCCATTCAGTCCCAATTTACTCTGATTATTTAAAATTTATTATCCGACAGAACGACTCGGCCTTTAATGCCGCCCCGCCTACCAGGGCGCCATCGACATCATCCTGTGCCATTAATGCATCAACGTTATCAGGATTGACCGAGCCACCATACAATATTCTGATTTGCGTAGCAATATTTTTCTCATACATCGTCAGGAGAACTCCTCTGACAAACCGATGCGCCTCCTGGGCCTGGTCAACGGTGGCGGTTCTGCCCGTGCCGATTGCCCAGACCGGCTCATAGGCAACCACCAGCTGTCCGGCCCCGCTGAGCACAATATCCTTCAGCCCCTCGCGCAACTGGCGCTCAAGCACCTGGAAGGTCAGCCCCGCCTCGCGTTCCGCCAGGGTTTCGCCGATGCAGAGCAGCGGAACAAGTTCATGGCGGATGGCGCCGGCCACCCGCTGATTGATCATGGCATCGGTTTCCGCAAAAATATGGCGCCGCTCGGAATGGCCGACAATCACCAGCGTGCAGCCCGCATCCCGCAGCATGGGCGGCGAAATTTCGCCGGTAAACGCGCCCTTTGGTTCCCAGCAGACGTTCTGGGCGCCAAGCAGCACCGGCGATCCGGCCAGCACCTTGCCCACCGCCGCCAGGGCGGTAAAGGGCGGGGCCAGCATGACATCCCGGTCTGCGGGGATCGCGGTTTGCGCGATCGCCACGGCCAGGGCCTCGGCCTCGGCGATCGTCGTGTGCATCGTCCAGTTGCCGGCAAGTAACGGTCTGCGTTCCATGATTCCTCCTTTACGCCTCTTTGGCATCAAGAGCGGCAACTCCCGGCAGCTCCTTGCCTTCCATCAGCATGAGAAAAGCGCCGCCGCCGGTGGACATGTAGGAAATATCCTCCGCCCACCCCGCCTTATGCACCGCCGCATTGGTATCACCGCCGCCGACAATGCTCAGGGCATGGGAGGTGGCGACTCGCTGCACGAGGGCCATGGTGCCCCTGGCATAGGCATCCATTTCGAACGCGCCCATGGGGCCGTTCCACAGGATGGTCCTGGCCCGGTCAAGCGCCTCGCCGAACAGAATTGTCGTGGCCGGCCCGATATCAAGGGCCATCCACTCGGCCGGGATATCCTGAATGGGCACGACCATGCTCCGGGCGTCAGGGGCAAACTTTTCCGCCGCCACGCAGTCAACCGGCAGATAAATCTTTACCCCTCTTTTTGCCGCATCCCGCAGCAGGTTGGCGGCGGTTTCCAGCAGTTCATCCTCCACCAGGGATTTGCCGATCTCATATCCCTGACTCTTGAGAAAGGTGTTGGCCATGGCGCCGCCGATGATCATGGCATCCACCTTGTTCATGAGATTGACCAGAGCGGTCAGTTTGCCAGAGACCTTTGCCCCGCCGATGATGGCGACCAGGGGCCGCACCGGATCGCTTACCGAGCGGTGGAAAAAATCCATCTCCTTCTGCAGGAGAAACCCGGCGGCGCACTGCGGGCAGAACCTGGTGACCCCGACCACCGAGGCATCGGCCCGATGGGAAACGGCAAAGGCGTCGTTGACATAGACATCGGCCAGAGCGGCAAGATTTCTGGAAAACTGCTCGTCGTTTTTCTGTTCTTCCGCATGATAGCGCAAATTTTCCAGCATCAGCACATCGCCCGGCCGCATGGCGGCCACCATGTTTTCCACCTCCGCACCGACACAGTCAGGCAGCAGCCGGACCGGTTTTTCAATGAGCTGCGCCAGTCGCCGGGCCGCCGGCGCCAGACTGAATTCCGGCAGCCGCTTGCCCTTCGGCCGGCCGAGGTGGGAGCAGATAATCACGCCGGCCTGCTGCTCCAGGGCATACCTGATGGTCGGCAATGCCTCGCGGATCCGCGTTTCATCGGTAATCTGGCCCTTATCATCCAGGGGCACGTTAAAATCTACCCTGATCAGTACTTTTTTATCTTTGATATCAATATCACGGATATTCTTCACGTCTGGCACCTTTGTTCATTTTGGAATTATGGATCAATAACGACTCATTCCAGTGTGACGTATCATGGCGGCTGAAGTCAAATTTGAAATGAGGTCCGGCGAGAAAAACAAAAAATGAAAGAATGATGAATTGCGGATCGCGGAGTTCGGATGGCGAATTGAAAATTCGCCGGCTGCTTCCCTCCTTTCTTGGCCTGTTCAGCGCCTGGCCAGACCCAGTTTATAGACGATGGCATCCTCCCGGGGGGAGCAGTAATAACCTTTGCGGTGGCCGATCTGCCGGAAGCCGAACTTTTCATAGAGTCCCTTGGCGATGATGTTCGAGTCGCGCACTTCAAGATAGCAGCGGGTTGTCTTCTCCTCGACCATGCGCGTGATGGCCGCCTGCAGCAGCAGGCTGCCCACCCCCTGTCCCCGGAAAGGCGGGGTGACGGCGATTTTCAGGATCTCTGCTTCGCCGGCCACACTGCGGCAGCAGATATAGCCGCCAAACTGATACGGCTCGCGGGTAAAGGCAATCAGCTGCCAGCCATGGGGATGATGCAGCTCCTCGGCGAACTGGGCGAAGGTCCAGGCCGGCTTTTCCTGCTCAGCCTGGACCAGATCAACCAGGTCCTCCTCTGTCATGGATCTGATCAGCAAATCGTCGGTCAGACCATCTGTTCGGCGAGGGAAACCGTGCGATCCGCCAGCATATTGGTATAGCTGCCCAGCTCATTATCATACCAGCCGTAAATCACCGCCTGGGTGACAGGCACGCTGATCGTTGATCCGGCAGCGGCACAGCCCTTGATTTTATCCAGATTGACCCGGATGGTAGCGGTGCGGGTATGGGTCTCGGTGCCTTCGATGATGGTGGCGGCAAAAGGGGTGCCGATGATGTCGCTCGACACATTCTGCTCGGCGGAATAGACGAGATACTGGGAGGTCCTGGCAAACTCCTGATAAATGCCGTTAATCCTGTCGCGCTTAATCGGATTATCCAGATCGTCCTGAATATTGACGACGAGGACGATCAGCGAACCGGTGGAGGTGGGAATGCGTACCGATTCGGCAATAAAGCCGATGTCCCTCATTTCCGGAATCACCAGGCGCAGCGCCTTGGCCGCCCCGGTGGTGGTCAGGATGATATTGTTCAGGATGCTGCGGCTTTTGCGCAGATCCGTGGCCCCGCTTTTCGGCAGGCTGTCCAGCACCTTCTGGCTGCCGGTGGCGGCATGCACGGTCACCATCGAGGCGCTGAGAAAATTTTCCGCCCCGAT
>JACQYM010000410.1 GCA_016208225.1 Deltaproteobacteria bacterium
CGCCCACCGCGACTTCATAGCAGCCGGGATAAATATCCTTGCCGGCTGTCCGTTTCTGGACAAAAAGCTGCCCCCTGGCGTTAAAAAGCAGAATATAGGTGGCCCGATGGATGAGATTGCACCGCCGCATGACACTGCGGCCCGCGCTGCCGATCACGCGGTTTTCCTCGTCCACAATAACAACCTGTTCCTCAGGGGGTGAGTTCTTATTCATATTCATTGTATTTTTTCGCCTTGCCCCTGGTCTTGTCCGCCGGATACTTTCTCCTGTTTTTGCCGATCTTCTCCCAGGCCGCCTCCAGCAGATCAATGCCGAGTCTCTCCGAGAGATTTACCAGGTACACCAGGACATCGCCGATCTCTTCCCTGACGGCCTCTTTTTTTTCAGCCGGGAGATTTCTACTCTCTTCCTGGGTCAGCCATTGAAAATGTTCCGCCAGCTCGGCACATTCCACCATGAGCGCCATGACCAGATTCTTCGGGCTGTGATACTGCTCCCAATCTCTTTCCTCGCGGAATTGGCATACTTCTTCAACCAGTTTTTTCATCGACCACTCCAGAAAAAAAATTTTTGCCTGCCACCGAAAACCCGCATGCTGCCAATAAGCAGTAAACAACCCCTCGGCTTCTGGCTACGTAATTTTCATGCAGAGGTCTCAGGCGGATCATCCATTTTCCCGCTTGCTTTTCATAGACATTTTTTGTAGTAAAAAATCTTCTCTCCTGCGCATTTCGTTACGATTCTTTCTCCCGTCTCTGACATCCGGACGACGATATGATTTTTCACATCGGCATAGCATGGTGAATACTGATTTTGATCCCTTTCAGGACAGGGTGGCGCGGGACATCCGCAACTCACTTTCCACTGCCTTTCTCGCAGCTCTGAAAGGCCGGCACACCACGCCGTTTGAAGCGGCCGGCAGACGCCTTCTGCAGCAGGAGATTGCCCAAGGCAAACGGCTCTACATTCTTGACCGTCTCGGCCGCTATCGAAAATGCTTTGCCGACATCCAGCAGAAAAAGATGAAAACCGTGCTTGAGCAGGCCTTTATCCTGTGGGACGAGGAGCTCTTTTTTGAAGTGCACGAAATTCTGGAAGGGCTCTGGATTGAGGCCGAAGGCCGGCAGAAATCCGCGCTGCAGGGCTTGATCCGCGCCGCCGGCTTTTACATTCTCATGGAAAGCGGGAGACGGCAGGGGGCTGAAAAAATGGCCGCCAGAGCGGTGCAGGCCCTGCAGACCGACCTCACCGCCCTCCCCTATTTTCCCTCACCGGCCCTGCTGCTTGCCAAACTGCGGGATCTTGATCCCGTGCCGCCGAAGCTCTTGATGTGTAAGCCATCGTAAAGAAATTGAAAAAATGGCCATGTTATTTCGTAACAGCTCCTAACCACCTGGTTGGATCATCTTTTTTCGTCAGGCGCGCACATCAGAATCCTGCTTCCCTCCGGGAAAATTACTTCCACCTTGTTGGGCGGTATCTTTCTGGCCACGACCCCGAGGCCGAAAATAGCATGATTGATGAGGTCATCCTCCTGCAAGGCGGCAGTCATGGCATAGGGTATGGCATTGAGCGGTTCCCTGTCGCCCAGCAGATCCCGGAAAAAGGCCTCCGCCTTCACCTCTTTTACCGTCCGGCCCGGTTTTCCCGGCTGCCCGCCCTTTTCGGCCGCCCGGCGCGGCGCCCCGGTCTTTTTTTCAATGATAACCGGCCGGTAATTATGCAGCCCCCGGCATACGTTGCACTGCACCTTTGCCACCTTGTCGCCGACCATCGCCACAATGGTATGGTTGGTGACGTCCTTACACTTCAGACACCGGGAATCGATATCATCGCCGGCGGTCAGTTCTTCGTTGATTGTCAATCTGATACACTCCTTGTGTGCAACGGCTTGCTTTTTTAATACGGAATTGAACTCGTAAAATGTCTTTTTTCACCACAGAACGAACAGAGATCACAGCGAAATAATTTTCATTCCAGCAAGTTCGCTCAGTGGGCTCTGTGCTCTCCGTGGTTAATTTTCAGTGCTCACCATGTGCCCGGTGGTAAATACGGTGTGTTTCATGCCGCCGAGAACCGGCGAACCGGGTCAGGCAGCCTTTTTTTCGGCATGCAGATGAATATCCCGCTGCGGAAACGGGATGGTGATGCCCTCGGCATCAAAACGTTTTTTCATTTTCTCATTCATATCAAAAAAAACGGGCCAGTAATCAGCGGTAACTACCCCGGGCCGCACGGCACAATTGACGCCTTCGGCCAGCACCTGATTGATCACTTCTTTCACCTTGTCAATATCATCAGTGTACCCGACGCCGAAAACAAAATCCACCCGCCGGATCGGCTGCGCCGAAATATTGACGATATTATCGGCGATGACTTTGGAGTTCGGCACAATGATCTTCTTATTATCCGGGGTGATCAGCATGGTGGTGAATATCTGGATCTCCTCAACCGTGCCGGTGGTGCCGGCTGTTTCAACATAATCCCCCTTTTTAAAAGGGCGGAAAATGATGAGCAGCACGCCGGCGGCAAAATTGGACAGCGACCCCTGCAGGGCGAGACCGACAGCCAGACCCGCGGCGCCGATGACCGCGATGAGGGAAGTGGTCTGGATGCCGAGCTTGTTCAATGCCGCCAGGACGACAAAGACCAGGAGCACGGCATACACCAGATTGCCGACGAACTTGACCAGGGTGGAATCAATCCTGGCCTTGGTCATGACATTTTCGGAAAAATGCCGCAGGAACCCGGCAGCCCACTTGCCGAGAAGCAAGATCGCCAGGGCCGCCAGCAAATTAACCCCTGAAACAGTGACAATATCCTGCATACGTTCCAGCCAAACTTCCATACCGCCACTCCTTTTTCAATTTTTCGCAGTAGACTGCGGGTTGGTTTCCGTTCGGACAAGCCGCGGAATCAACAACCATTCAGCCATCACGACATTCTTCTCATTTTCCCGGCCTGCACTGCATTGTGAACGCGTGACCCAGGGCATTTCGAGTTTCGCCATTATGGATGAAAACAACGCGAAAAAGAAGAAGAAAATGAGCTGCACTTAAAGTTCCTCTTTCCGGGGCCGGAAAGGCGTATGGTGCAGCCGGGGAGGCGGGAAAAGCGAATGGCCCTGATACTGCGGATGCGGCCGTTCCGGTCAGGGCCGTACGGCGGAGGGGAATAAAGCACGCCGGACTTTATTTTCAGCCCAATGTCTTGGCAAAGGATATGTAAAAGGTTATTCCCTGCTGCTGATCATGTTCTATCCAGACCTGGCCGCCATGATGGGCCGCGATCTCCTTGACGATGGCCAGGCCGAGACCCGTGCCGGCAATGCCCAGCGAGGTCTTCTTTCTTTCAAACATGCCGAAAATGCCCTTTGATTCTTCCAGCGCCATGCCGACGCCGTTATCCCGCACGGAAAGGACATGAAAATCGCCGGCATCATGATAGCAGATTTCAATCTCGCTTAATTTTTCCCCGCCATACTTCAGGGCATTATCAACGAGATTGCGCAGCACCCGTAACAGGGCAATGCGGTCCGCGGTTATGACCGGGGGGTCCAGGGGTTCGATCCACTTTATTGACCGCTGATCAAGCTGCACGGAAAACTCTTCCCTGATCGCATCAATGGTCTCCTGCAAAGCGACCTCCTGAAAGAAAAGAGGCACCTCCTGGGCGGCAATGAAAATATTGATTTTTTCCACAAGCGCGGCAATCTGTTCGGAAGAGCGCAGGATCTGGGCGCAGAACTTTCGCCCCTTCTCATCCAGCACCCCCCGGTATCGATTGTGCAGCAGCTTTGTCAAGCCGTGGATGGCGATAACAGGATTTTTCAGATCATGCACGACGGAGTAGGCAAACTCCTTGATCTTCTTGGAGCTTTCCCGCAGATCATCCTCCGCCTTCTTCCGGTCGGAGATGTCGCAGTGGGTGCCGACAAAACGAAGGGGCCGGCCGTTTTCATCCCATTCCACCACCTTGCCCCTGGCCAGCACCCATTGCCAGCAGCCCGCCTTGTTGCGCATGCGGAATTCGGCGACATACCTCGATGTCAACCCCTGGATATGATCAAGCACCGCGGCCAGGGCGGCGTGTCTGTCTTCCGGGTGCAGCAGATGTTCCCAGGTGATTCTTTTATTGCGCACCTCTTCCGCCGAATAGCCGAGCATCCTGGCCCAGTTTTCCCCGTAAAAGACCTCGCCGGTGCGCAGATTGCGGTCCCAGACACCGTTTGAAGTCGCATCAAGAACCATACGGAAAAAGTTTTCCCGTTCCTTGAGTGCATCCTCCGCCTGCCGAAGCGAGGTGATATTCCGGTTGCTGGCCCAGCGGCCAAGATGGGTGCCGTCTTTCTTCAATATCGGCCGGCAGTTATGGGCAAGCCAGAGTTCTTCGCCGCCTCTGGTCAGAATACGGAATTCGAAATAAAAGTCAGTAGTCCGGTTGATCTCCTCCTGGAGGTGGGAGATAAAACGCGGTCGATCCTCAGGATGAATGATGGCCAGCAGCAAATCAGGATTTTCATAGAAATCATCGGCGCTGTACCCGGTGATGCGCAAACATGCCGGCGAGATATGACGACACCTGCCCGCCGGGTCAATCCAGTATTCCCAGTTGCCGGAAAAATCGGCAACCACACGGAATCTGTCTTCGCTCTCGGCCAGGGCTTCCTCAATCTGCCGGCGCAGCTCACCTTCCTGTTCAAGCTGCCGCTTCATCTGCACCAGTTGCCCGGAAAGTTCCGCTACGCGCAATTCGAGTTCTTCCTGGTTCGGCAGCGCTGCGCTGCCTGTCTGATGGGAAGGAAAAGTTTCTTCAGGGGCCATAACCATGCATGCACTTTCCGAGGCTGTTATTAAAAATCACCACCAGAAAAAATACGCTTTTACAATAAGTTATAGGACACAATTCACAAAATGGATCAGCCTCTGCCGTCGAGAAACCCGCTGCTGATGAACATGATAATACTCCTAAAGTGCGTAAGATTACCAGCAATAATCGTAACGCACCCTGTTGAAGCTGAAAAATTCACCGGCACCGGGGGGATCTTGCCGCGGACAAACAAAAAGCCCGCCTTCCGCGGGCTTTTTGTTACTGGCCGGAAACTGCATGCTTAATGTACAGTTATATGAGCGATTTTCTTTCTCGCTTCCTCGGTTTTCGGGAGAGTGATTTTCAATACACCGTTTTTGAAGGAGGCCTCAATCGCATCACTCTTTACTTCAACGGGAAGCCGCAAAGAACGGTAGAAGGAACCGTAACGCCGCTCCATTCTATGGACATGCTTATCAGTTTCCTTATACTCCTCTTTCCTTTCACCTTTGATGACCAGCACATCATTTTCGAGGGAAATATCAATATCCTTTTTATCAAGACCGGGGAGATCGGCACTTACTTCAATCACCTTATCCGTCTCACTGACATCAAGCCGGGGAACCCAATTTCTCTCTATGTCAGCGGTCAGATCGGGAAGCGTGGTGTTCTCCCACATCCGCTTGAACATATTCTCAAATCCCTCAAAAACATCCGGTAAATCAGTGCCACGACGTCTAAACGATGGAATCAGCTCAAACATAGCTCAACACCCCCTTTTGTCACTTGAGGTTTACTCTTCCGTACTTCTCGCCTCCTCCTATATAAAAGTTAATTATTGTAAAAGGGGAGTCAAGGGTTGGCTCTATTATAGCGGCAAGCCTCTGTCCATAACCCGGGCCGGCCGGGCAGCGGCACATGATGTTCAAGCCGGCTGTAGAATTCATAGCCCGGCATTTCCCTGGCCCCGAGACTGATGAGATGGGATGTCGTCATCTGGCAGTCAATCAGCTCAAACTCCCATCCGGAGAGCAATGCAACCAGATGGGCCAGGGCGATCTTTGAACTGTTGGCCACGCCGGAAAACATCGATTCGCCGAAAAATATCCGGCCCAGGGCCACGCCGTACAGGCCGCCGACCAGGGTTTCGCCCTGCCAGCATTCCACCGAATGGGCAAAGCCCGCCTGGTGCAGGCGGATATACGCCTCAATCATCGCGGGCACCAGCCAGGTGCCCTGCTCCTTGCCCTGACGCGGGCAGGAGCAGGCATTGATCACCTGGACAAAGGCGGTGTCAAAGGTGACACGGAACCGCCCCTGGCGGATAATGCGCGCCAACCGTTTGGACAGATGGAAATCTTTCGGCTCCAGGACAAGACGCGGGTCAGGGGCCCACCAGAGGATCGGGTCCTCCTCCGTGTACCAGGGGAAAATTCCCTGGCCATAGGCAAGAAGAAGCCTCTCCACCGACAGATCGCCGCCGATGGCCAGCAGACCGTCCTCCCGGGCCAGATAGGGCGGGGGAAAGACGAGTTCGTCGGTTAACCCGAATATCATTGCCTGAGGGAACGCAGATAGGCCAGCCAACTGTCGAATCCTTCACCCGAAGTGGAAGAAAGGGACATGATCGTGAGTTCCGGATTTAACCGCAGGGCATCCTTGATCGCCATATCCGCCGAAAAATCAAAATAGGGCAGCAGATCCGTTTTGCTGATGACAAACACCTGGGAACCGATAAAGGCCCTCGGATATTTGGCCGGCTTGTCCGGCCCCTCGGGCACGGAGATCATTACCACGCGCTGATGCTCACCCAGATAAAAGGTGGCGGGGCAGACCAGATTGCCGACATTTTCAATAAACAGCAGATCGAGTTTCTTTTCCGTCAGCTGATGCTCCAGGGCATGAATGCCCTTATGGACCAGGGCAGCGTCGAGATGGCAGGCCCCGCCGGTGGTGAGCTGCACCACCGGCACCCCCTTGGCGCGGATGCGGTCGGCATCCCGTTCCGTCTCAATATCGCCCTCGATCACGCCGATACGCAGCTCGC
>JACQYM010000411.1 GCA_016208225.1 Deltaproteobacteria bacterium
CAGCTCCTCCGCCACCCGGCCTCCCAATAAAACGGCCAACCTGTCCAGCAGTTCAGAACGGGTCATCAAATATCGGTCTTCAATGGGTTGCTGCTGGGTATAACCAAGCGCCGCAATCCCCCGGGGAATAATGGAAATTTTATGCACCGGATCGGCATGCTCGACCGACTCGGCCACAATGGCATGGCCGGACTCATGAAAGGTTACAATTTCCTTTTCCCGTGCGTTCATCACCCGGTTCTTTTTCTCCAAGCCCCCAACCACGCGATCAATGGCCTCATCAAATTCAGATGCTTCCACCGTTTCCTTATTCTTCCGGGCAGCCAGCAGGGCGGACTCATTGACAAGGTTGGCCAGGTCAGCCCCGACAAAGCCCGGGGTGCGGCCGGCAATTTTACGGAGATCGACCTCGGGCCCCAGGAGAACATTTTTAGCATGAATCTTCAGGATGGCTTCCCGGCCGTTGATATCCGGGCGGTCCACCAGCACCTGCCGGTCAAAGCGTCCCGGCCGCAGCAGAGCGGGATCGAGGATCTCCGGCCGGTTGGTGGCGGACATGATGATCACCCCTTTATTGGTATCAAATCCGTCCATCTCGACCAGAAGCTGGTTAAGGGTCTGCTCACGCTCGTCATGCCCGCCCATGACATTCATCCCCCGCGCCTTCCCCAATGCGTCCAGTTCATCGATGAAAATGATGCAGGGGGCCTGCTTGGCGGCCTGGGAAAAGAGGTCGCGAACCAGGGCCGCGCCAACGCCGACGAACATCTCCACGAACTCGGAGCCGCTGATGCTGAAAAACGGTACTTTCGCCTCCCCGGCCACCGCCTTGGCCAGCAGCGTCTTACCGGTTCCGGGCGGGCCGACCAGAAGCACGCCCTTGGGAATTCTTCCCCCCAGCTTTTGAAACTTGCCGGGATTCGTCAAAAATTCCACTATTTCCTGGAGTTCTTCCTTGGCCTCATCGATGCCGGCGACATCCGCGAAAGAGACATTTGTTTCGCTTTCGGCGAAAATCTTGGCCTTGCTCTTGCCGAAAGACATGACCCCCATGCCGGACCCCATTTTTCTCATGGAGAATCGCATGATCAGAAAAAAAATACCGATGGGGATGATCCAGGCGAGAAGAAAACTCAGGAATTTATTCGCATAACGTCCGGAGTAACTGACATTATGTTTATCCAGATCCTTCACCAAATCGGGATCAGTTACCCGGACAGTGGTGAACTCCTGTCCAGGTTTTTCCTTTTCCGTCAGGGTTCCGCGGATTTTTTCCGGCTCAATGGTCAATGTGCCTACTTTGCCTTCGGTCACATATTGCTTGAACTGGCTGTAAGGAATCGGCTCCACTTTTGGAGCCAGAAAGAATTGTTGCACCGATGTAATAATGAGAAAAAGGATCAATATATACCACATATTGAAGCCGGACTTCCGCGGCAAACCATCCTTTTGCGGCGGCGGATTCTCCAAGCCCAACCAAGAGCGGATTTGCTCAATGATGTTTTTTTGTGGTTCTTTGTTACTATTGACCGTCATGTCTCATTTCCTTTTCACTCCCTTTTTTGCTTGGCGGGAAGCGCCTCACACTGATGTTCTTTCTGACTCCCGGCTTCCTGAATCCTCTGGCACAAGCTTCGGGTATCATGAAAATATTTATTTCATTTCAACATGTTATCTCAACTCGGGAAGTTGAGTTAGTAGCGCCGGTCATCGTGGTCACGGTCTCTATCCCGGTGATCATCGTCCCGGCCCCTGTTGTGCTTCCCGCCTTTGAATCTGACCTCTTTGGGGTAGCGATCTCTCGGCAATTCAGCCCAGGGCCCATTCCTTGACCTTGAGTAGTACCACCGGTCGCTTGTGTAATGATAGTGATAGAGCCCGATGGGATTATGTACGGAATGAATCACATACAGTTGGGCTCTGTATTTCCGGGCAAGAGATACCCCGTATTGAATGGCTTTTCTGCATGACTGGATTATTCTGACCACGACCAGAATACGTCGATATTCGCTCATGATAACCTCCTGTTTTGTTGATCTCTTAGCAAATGAAGGACTCGTAAAAAATGAAAATCAACCACAGAGAGCACAGAGCTCACAGAGCTCACAGAGATAACTAATTGTAATTAAAAAATTTTCTTTGTGATTGCCGTGTGCTCCGTGGTGAAAACAAATTTTTTACCCGCAAGGGGCATGAATACGAATTCATCATCAAATATTACGTGCAAGAAAACATGCCGGCAAGGAATAATATACAGAAGGAGAGTCTGACAGGACCTGCCCGACCTCAATATGCGGTGAACCCTCAACATATTGAGGGAAAGGGAAGACCGTTGCAGGCTGGGCCGGCAATATCATCTTTATAGCAAATGAAACTCTCCTCGACACACTCCGTCAGAATCCCAGAGACAGCCCCAGGCCATAGTATTCAATATCATTGTTGTAAAACTGACCGTATGGATCAAACCCCTTATACCACTGGGCCATGAGACGCAGACGACGCTGCCCAGGGTTTGGGTGACCGAATTCGAGGCCGACCTTGACGCTGGTATCGATGGCCCAGTCATTCTCCTCCAGGCTCTTCATGTCCACCCCGCCAACCGGCCTGCCGTTCCACACCAGCGGCTTTTCGCCGCGATACTCGATCCCCCAGTGGGCGCTCAGCGGCTCCAGATCATCCGGTTCCTTGTGAATCAGGTACTCACCGCCGCCGTACCCTCGCCAGCCCCGCCATTCGCGGGAATAGATGAGCTCAACGGCTTCGTAGCTAAGGTTGACCCGTTCCGGATGATCATCACTCAGGAGTAATTCATCCCCCAGGTGTGAGCTCTGGTGATAAAGGCGGAAGCGGAGCGAATTGTCGCCATACCGATAGGTGACGGGAATGCCGATGGTGTAATCCGCGTTGATGAGGTCGGAGGAAGAGCTGTCCATATTGAATTGGGCGAACAGGCCGCCTTGCACGCTCAGTTGGAGGCCGTTTCCCTCACGGCTCCCGAAGAACCTGTACATGCCGAATGTCTCTCCGAAGCCGACTGACGCCATGGTGTATCGCACCTCCGGTGATTTAAAGCCGTTGAGGCTGACAAAGAACTGCGGCTGCTTCGGGTCGGCGATGAGCGGCCGGAACAGGTCGCCCGTTGGAAAGGCTTCCCCTTGGCCGGTTATCCCGATAAACCGGCTGAGCGCCCCCGGCTTGGCGGCGTCCGCGGGCTTTACCACAATCGCTACCCTCTGCAATCCGTCGATAGCGCACAGCTGCTTGGCGGCCGCTTCCTGTCGGAGCGGGTCCTCCTGAAACAAAGTAATGGTGGCAACCCCGTTGACAATCTGCAGAATATAGCTGTCACTCTCCCAGTGCAGGTCCCTCTCAAGGATGGAGGCAACATAACCGGTCAGAAATTCATCGCCGCCCCTGTCCGCAGCCAGCGCGGGGGGAGATGGAAAAAGGAGCATGAGGCAGAGAGGGGCGGCGTACAGGCGGCAGGCAATACGGAAACAGGTTATGATACGCATCAGCATGGTCGCTTCATCCTTCGTCTTTTTGACACAAATAGGGGGGGGTAAACGTCAGACAATGCGCCCAGCGTCCTTGCTCATTTAAAACTTCGAGGCAGCATCGTGGAAGGCTGTCTTGACTTCAGCCCAGGCCTTTTCCGCGCCTGTTTTGAGGTCTTCCCACGCCCCATCGCCGGAGGATTTCAACTCATCCAGCTTCCCCTTGGCCGTATCTCGCTTGCGCTGCATGGTTTCGATGGTTTTGTAGTATTCAATCTTCGCTGCAGCCTTGGCTTTGTCCGCCCTGGCTTTGAGCAGAGCGATCTGCGCGTTCCATTCCTGCAGTTGTGCATCAAACTTTTCTTCGTACGCTTTTCGTTTATCCGTCACTCCAATCTCCTCGTGCTTGATATTCTGCCCCATCCACCATCAGCCGTTTTTTCTTCCCATGACAGTTTTTTTCCTTTCA
>JACQYM010000403.1 GCA_016208225.1 Deltaproteobacteria bacterium
CATGAGCGCCTTTGTGGACAACATCCCCTTTACCGCCACCATGCTGCCCATCGTCGCCTATCTCACCCAGGTCATTCCCGGGGCGGAATCGGGCGTACTCTGGTGGTCCCTCGCCTTTGGCGCCTGTTTCGGCGGCAACGGCACCATGATCGGCGCCAGCGCCAATGTGGTCACCCTGGGTATCGCCGAATCGGCCGGCTATTCGATCAAATTCCTCGCCTATATGAAGGTCGCGTTCCTCTATATGATGATCAGCGTCGCCATTGCCAACGCCTGGCTGCTGCTCTTCTACTAGCGGTTATCCGGGAAAAGGGGGTCCTCCATGACTATGAAAAACAAAATGGTATCCAATTTTCTGCTGCCCGTCGACGGCCCTGAGACATTTGCCCGGACCGCCCGGCTGATGGGCATGGTTGATGCGGGCCTGGGCAGCCGCATCGAAAAGGTGAGCCTCCTGCATGTGATGGCGGGCAAATACCTCAGCACCCACATGGCAAATGTTGACGTGCGCACCGAGTTTATCCTGGCGTCGGAGCTTTTTAAAAGGCTCAAGAAACAGCATATCAGGGAGCAGATCGCGCCGAAAATGCAGGAGGCGGAGCAGTTGCTGCGCAAGGCAGGGGTCAGGGCGCCGATTGATATCCTGATCGAGGATGGCGAACCGGTGCAGCGTATCGCGGCAATCGCCGGCGGCTATTCCACGATCATCATGGAGAGACGGGGGTTGTCGCCGATGAAGGAGGTGCTGGTCGGCAGCGTCACCGCCGGCCTGCTGCACCGGGACATCCATGCCAGTGTCTATCTGGTCGGCAGGATAGAGGGAAAAACGCCATGCCCGGCCTGCTGCTGCCTGATCCCGGTGGATGGGTCGGTTCACGGCAATGCAGCCGTGGCCGAGGCCGCTGTTCTGCTGGGCGGATATGGCTCGACAGTCAAGGAGGTGATCCTGGTCCATGTCCTGGATGCCTCCCGGTATGGCGAGGAAGTTTCCCAGGGGAAAATTCCGGCAAAAGCCGGCGATCTCTTTTTGGCGGAGGCAAGGAAGATGCTGCTGGACGGCGGGATGCCGGAAAATATCATCTCCGAGGTTGTCCGATTCGGTGATCCGGCCACGGTCCTGGCAGAGGAGATCAACAAACGGCCTTCCTGCCTGGTCTTTATGGGCAGGCGCGGCCGCAATGCGGTCCGGGAGATTTTCATGGGCAGCGTCAGCCGCAGGATCGTGCACCGCTGTCCGGATCATTTTGTTGCTTTGGTAACGGCGCCTTAGGAACTGCCCCGAAAGGGCATCTTGAAAAAGATGATCCATTGCACGTGAAAACCCGCCACAAACTTTGGCAGCAGCGCTTTTACCCCGTCCCGCCGCGCAGGGCGCGGGAAATCATCTCGGTTGCCGGTGACGGCCCCCTGTCCAGGCTGTTGCGCAGCATCTGGCAACAGTCGGCGTAAACATCCAGGGCCTCGGCCGTCCGCTGCAGCCTGTGCAGGCAGAACATGAGCCGCTGATAGAAAATCTCGGAAAATGGGCTTTTTTCCACGGCCTGCCGGTAGAGACCGGCGGCCTCCTGCCACTGGCCGGCCGTCTCCAGATGCGTGCCGAAAAACTCAATGCCCCGCGCAAACCTGTTCTGCAGCTTCTTGCGCATGGAGTTTGACCAGTTTTCATCATTGTCCTGGGTCAGGAAAGCACCGTGGTAGAGGCGAAATGCCTTGTGGGCCAGCAAAAACGCCTGCCGGCTATTTTCGCCATTTTTGTGCAGGAGAATCTCAGCCCGGTTGAGCAGCCGTTCAAAGGCCCAGCTATCGACCCAGCAGCAGTGCGGATCAATGGTCATGTTCCCCTTCTGCACCTGGATGGCATCCGGGACGCCGAGCAGCTGCCGCAGACGAAACAGGGTGGTGTCAAAGGAGCAGCGCGCCTTATCCCCGTCTGCATCCGGCCAGAGGTGATTCATCATCTTCAGCTCGCTGACGCCCCGGCCGCCGAAAGCCAGGAGCACCTTGAGCAGCTCCAGCGGCTTTGACTTTTCGTTGGCGCTGCCGGGAAATTTTTCCCCATGCCTGGTCAGACCAAAGCGACCCAGGGTATAGATGCACAACATCCAGGGCCACTCTTCCAACTCCTCGGTCTGCGGCGGCGCTTTCAGGCGGCAGCGCTGCACGATCCTCCGCACATAGCCGGTCCGCATCTGTTCCGTGATGGCCCTGGCGCACAGCTCCGCCAGCACGGACGACTGCAGCATGAAGGGCAGCAGGCCATGCTGACTGCATCCCTGGTCCAGGGCCTGGCGCAAGGCCGCAAGGCCCTCCCCTTCCCCGCCCTCGGCAAAGGAAAAATAGGCCTTCAGCAGCAGACCCTCCATGACAAACTGACCATAACCCGCTTCTGCCGCCTCTGCCGCCCCCTGGCCCAGGAGCTGCCGGGCCAGTTCCCGGTCCCCCTGCTCCCATGAGATCGCGGCCCGCTGCAGGAGGCCGGCGACCCCGGCATAGCAGATCATGGCGTCATCCGCCAACTGCAGGGCCAGGGCGGCCGCCGTGGCAGCTTTTTCCACCCTCCTTTCCTGCAGCGCCAGCCCGGCGTACAGGTAGTGGTACCAGTACTGGCAGGCGGAGTTTCGGATCTGGGTCATGGCGGCCATGCGGTTCAGCAGGGTGGCGGCGCGGATTGTCTCCCCGGCGAGGATCGCTGCTCTGATGCCGTTGCTCAGCAGCAGCGGGTCCAGGCAGGACGTCTGGTGGTGGGCTTCAGCCAGGCCGAGACCCTCATCCAGCAGTTCCAGGGCCTGCTCGAATTGTCCGCAGGCATTGGCCAGCAGGATCCGGACGCCGATGGACCGGCTGCGCGTCTCAAGGTCAAGGGCCGCATCATCCCCGCCGGTCTGCCGCAGCATATCAAGCATGCCCTGGGCTTCGTCGCAATTACCCAGGCAGACCCGATGCATGGCGGCGTAGGACAGCACCCTGGTTCTGGTGGCCGGATCGCTGGTGGCGGCCGCCAGGCGCAGACCGCGCGCTTCCCAGGCTGCATAATCGGCATGGCGGGGATGGCGGATGACCAGGGCCGCATACACGGCGGCTGTCACCCGCTCAAACGTCTCGCCGCCGGGGAGCTGTTCCGGGTCAGGCAGAATGTGCGGCAGCAGCGCCAGATACCGGTCAAGAGCCGCCCCGTCATCAAGGGCCGTGAGCAGACATTCCATCACGCCGACCCAGGCCGGCAGCAAGTCCGCCTGGTCCCCGCCTTCCTCCCGAAACAGTTCAAAAGCCCTGGCAAAGCAACGCCGGGCGCCGCCGGCATCCGATTTTCTTATGGCCATGCCCATCCAGTACAGAAGCCACGGATCATCCGCCATCATCTGCGGCGGCAATGCCTCCAGCCAGTTGTGCAGGACGGTATCGCGTCCCTGCCCGGTCAGAGCCGGCGCCTTCCGCAGGATCAGCCAGGCGAGACCGTGCCAGTCCCCGGCCTGCCGCAGCAGGGCCGCGGCCTCATCCTCCTGCCCTTCGCCCTCAAGCATCAGCACGGCGCTTTTCTGCCGCAGAACCTGCAGCTGCTGCCTGGAAAAACTCCGGCCGGCCCTGTCCTGCAGGAATTGCCGGAACAGCGGATGATACGCATAGAAATGCGGCTCCCCGCCAATTCTTCCGGTAAACCGATTGGCCCGGCACAGGGCAGCCAGCAGATCGGCGGCATGCGGCAGACCGGTAAGCCGGCTTGTCTGTTCGGCGGTCATGCGGGTGAGAAAGGAAGTTTTGACCAGAAAATCCTGCGCCTCCTCCGCAAGATCGTCAAAGACCTCGCCGGCAAGATACCCGAAAATCTCTTCCCGGCAGGCACCCGGCCATTCAAACGACTGCTCGCGACCGGTCAGACAGCTGTTGATCATGATCTGCAGCCCGGCAGCCCAGCCGTCAAGGTCCGTCAGAAAGGATGCGCATTTTTCAAGTTCCGCAACGCCCAGTCCCTGCAGGCGGCAGATTCTCCGGCACTCCCCGTCGGACAGCCGCATCTCCTGCCAGCCGAGCCGGGTCAGCTGCCGGTTGGCGGCAAGCCGGGCAAAGGCTTCGGGGGGGACGGCGCGGCTCATGATCAGGACGGAAACCCCCTCGGCCAGGCGCGTCAATCCGGCCAGCAGCACCCGATGCAGCATGGCATCGGCGGCCGTTTCCTGATAATCATCCAGTACCAGTACCCAGGGAGGTTTGACCCGTTCGGCCAATTCCTTGAAAAATTTCCGGCTGTAGCCCAGCATGCCCTGAAAAGCCGCATCGCTCAGGCGGGGCGGCAATGGCCCGCCGGTCTGGGCCAGGTTGTCCAGTGCCAGGCCAAGATAATGAAAAAAAGAGCCGATTCTGGCATCGCCCGCATCGAGCTTGTACCAGACGCAGGGAAGCTGACGTGATTCCAGGTAGCTCGCCACCAGGGATGTCTTGCCCGCACCGGCAGGGGCTGAGATAAATGTGACAGGAAGCTGCCTGGACTTATCGAGCAGACGGAAAAGGCGCTCGCGGGGCATGATGCCGGCAAGCCGCGGTCTGCTGATTTTGGCAATGGTGCTCATTTTTCTTCCCTGATTATCCATTTTTCTCATCCGCCCAAATGGCACATGGTTTTGCCCAATGACTGTCCGCCAGGCGGCTGTGGTATTTCTACCCACAATATTTAGGCGGCCCTGCTGCCCCCGTCAATGCGGTCAAATGCCGCACACACCATGAGCCATGCAAGATTGATAGACCCGCAAAAACTGAAAATTAACCATGGAGTGCACAGAGCCCACAGAGATAACCAACTGTAATTAAGATTATTTTTTTCTGTGATCTCTGTGGTCTCTGTGGTGAAAACAGACTTTTTACGAATTCATCGATATTGCCAACGCACATGGCTGGAAAGCGAGACAGGATCCATCGTTGCGAAAGGCGGACCGGTGAAGCGAAATCTCCCAACCTTTGATAAAGATTGCAACTTTTCTGCCTTCCGGTTTATGATGTGCCCATGGGGAAACGCCTATGTACATGGATCAGATCCCGGGGCGGCCACCTGGCGAAATGGTGGCCGGTTCTTCTTGTCCCGTCGCTGTTCTGCATCATTCCCGCAGCTGCCGCCACTCTGCCGGCCATGGATACGACTTTTCACATCCCCTTTTTGGGGGACAGGGACGCCAGCCGCTATTCCCTGCCCGCCCTTGCCGTCATTCTCGGGCTGGTGGACGGCTTCAACCCGTGCGCCATGTGGGTGCTGGTCTATCTGATCTCGCTGATCATGAGCCTCAACGACAGAAAGAAGATCTGGCTGCTGGTCGGCTCCTTCGTGGCCGCCTCGGGGGTGCTTTATTTTCTCTTCATGACCGCCTGGCTCAACGTCTTCCTGCTCCTCGGCTATCTCCGGCCGCTGACCGTGCTCATCGGACTCTTTGCCCTGTGGACCGGGATCGGCAACATCCGCGAGTTCATCGTGACCAGGGGCGTTGTGGCCTGCAAGGTAACGGATGGCGCGGCAAAAAAGAAAACAATGACCAGGATCGAGCAGCTTGTCGCCTCGCCGCTGACCATTGCCACCATTTTCGGCATTATTGTCCTGGCCTTTGCCGTCAATTCCATCGAATTTCTCTGTTCCGCCGGCATCCCCGCCATCTTCACCCATGTGCTGGCCCTGAACGCCCTAAATGCCATCCACTATTACGCCTACATCCTGCTCTATGTGTTCTGCTTCATGCTGGACGACCTGCTCATCTTCGGCAGCGCCGTTTTTGCCGTCAGCTCCTCGCTGGGCGAAAAATACACCGGCCTCTGCAAGGCGATAGGCGGCCTCATCATGCTTGGCCTGGGCGTGCTGCTGACCTTCTTCCCGGACATGCTGCGCTGATTGACTGCCGCGGCTTATCATTTGCCCATCCAGGCACGATGCCCTCACGACGTCATTGCGGCCACGCGAAGCACGACCCGGAATCCATGGATTTTCATGCTCAGGCCTGCCGGCGGAAATGGCAAAACAATCCCATGCCGCAGCTGGCAGGACTGCTTCTGCAATCGTCCTTTTTTGCAGGATACGATGCAGCCGGACCCAAGCCCCTGACAAGTCATTGTTTCTGAAATAATTCATTCCCGTTTCCCCCAAACCATCCCGGTGCGAACGCAATTCAGTCCTGCGCCGCCGGACGCCCACCGTCTCGATTGCCTCCTGGTCTTGAAAATAAATACAATAATTTAAACATCTTACGTTTATTCGGCGGCAAGAAACTGTTTGGCATTATTACTGCTTGCCCCTGAAACAAGGATGGAATCATGGCCCATCATTTCAGGGAAATGATGCAAACATTCGGATTGCTTCCGAAAAATCTCAGACGCGTATGGAGGTTGAGAATGAAGTTCCTCAAAAACGGCATGCAATGGAAGACAGGAAAGACAGCGGGTTGCGGCGGGGTGATCGGCGTCACCGCGGTTGCGCTGGTATTTGGCCTCGCGCCATGCGGTTTTGCGGGTACATCCGCAACCAAGGCCTTGAAGCGGCTGCCGCGCAAAGATGTAACTTTCACCGGCAGCAAGCAGGGCCAATCCGTGGGATTTGTCGATATCAACGGCGACGGCATCGATGACAAGATTGTCGGGGCGCCGTACGCTTCGGTGACTTCGCGGCCGGGCGCGGTGCTGGTCTATCGGGGAAAAGCGAGCGGCGAATTTTCCGGAACCCCGGCCATGATTCTGTCAGGTGAGGACAATTACGGATATTCATTCGTCAATCTGGGAGATGTTGACGGCGACGACAAGGAGGACTTTGCCGTGGCCGCGCTGAACGGCGGCGGGCCCGACGTCTCGTTAAGCGGCAGCGTCACCGTCTACCAGGGCGGCCGCAACCGCAACTTTGGCAAAAGGTGGAGAAACGGGCGTGCTTCTTATTTCGCAGAGGCCAGCCCATGGTATGGACGCGCGGCCGGCAAGGTTATTGCCAAGGTTGCCGGAGAAGAACCCCTGGACAAGTTCGGGATCTTTGTCTCAACGGGGGACCTGAACAATGACGGCCTGCGGGACCTGATCGTCGGCGCGCCGTTTCATACCGCTGATCCGGCCGCTTATCAGGGCGGCGCGGTGTACGTCTTTTTCGCCCCCGACTTCACCGATCAGGTGGCCCTGCATTCGACCGTGCTGAACAAGGGGCTCGGCTGGAGCGCGGCGGCAGGGGACATCAACGGCGACACCATTGCGGACCTGTGCCTGTCGGCAAGCGGCGCGGTGCTCTGTTATCATGGCGCTCCCGACTTTGCGCCGGCGATCGACGCGCCTGACGTGACGATCAAAAGCACGAGCAAGGGATTCGGCAAAGCGCTTGCCGTCGCAAATGTGAGCGGTGACGCAACCTGCGACAGTGTCATCGGCGCCCCCAATGCCGTCATCAACGGCAACAGGGACACCGGCAGCATTTATGTGGTGCAGGGCGGCAGATCGGAAGAGC
>JACQYM010000404.1 GCA_016208225.1 Deltaproteobacteria bacterium
ATACCCCGACATGAACAGACACTTGAGCTCCGGGTAGAGGGAAAGCAGCTGCCTGGCCAGATCACGGCCGTTCATCTCAGGCATCACCACATCGGTCATCAGTAGATGGATCGTCCCGGCATGCTCGCGCGCCAGGCGGATCGCCTCACCCGGCGTGGCCGCCGGCAGCACCCTGTATCCCAATTTTTCCAGCATGGTTTTCGCCAGCTTCAACAGCATTGCCTCATCCTCGACCAGCAGCACCGTCTCAGGGCCGCCCGGTGCCGATTCCGCCACTGTTCCCGCCGCATCATGAATGATCTTGCCCGCATACCGCGGCAGACAGAGCTTGAAGGTGGTCCCCTCCCCCGGTTCGCTGTAAACGTTGATGAAGCCGTTGTTCTGCTTGACGATACCATACACCGTGGCCAGGCCGAGGCCGGTGCCCTTGCCCTGTTCCTTGGTGGTGAAGAAAGGCTCGAAGATATTCGCCAGCGTCTGCCGGTCCATGCCGCTCCCGTTGTCGCTCAACGCCAGCATCACATACTCGCCGGGTACTATGCCGACATGGGCGCTGCAATAGGCGGCATCGACCATCACGTTCCCCGTTTCAATGCTGATTTTGCCGACCCCGGCGATGGCGTCGCGGGCATTGACCGCCAGATTCATCATGATCTGGTCGATCTGGGCCGGATCGATCCTGACCTGCCAGAGATCGCGGCCCGGCATCCAGACCAGATCGATGTCCTCGCCGACGAGCCGCTCCACCATGGTGAGCATCCTGCCCACGGTCTCGTTCAGATCAAGCACCCTGGGCGCGACCGTCTGCTTGCGGGCGAAGGCGAGCAATTGGCGGGTGAGATCGGCCGAGCGTTCCGCGGCCTTGCGGATTTCCTCCAGATCCTTGCGGAGCGGATGGGCCGGCCCCGCCTCATTCAGCGCCAGTTCCGCATTGCCGAGGATTACACCCAGCATATTGTTGAAGTCGTGGGCCACGCCGCCCGCCAACCGTCCGACGGATTCCATTTTCTGGGCCAGGATCAGCTGGTCCTGCAGTTTCTGTTTCTCCTGCTCCGCCCGCTTGCTCTCGGTAATGTCCACGATGACCCCGACCAGCCCGGCAAGCGCTCCATCCGGCCCCTCGAATGTGGCCTTGTGAAAGATGACATCGTGGCGGACCCCGTCGGCCGACTGAATGCAGGCCTCGTAGGTCTGCGTGCCGGGGTGGCTGAAGAGCTCCTCATCGGCCCGGTGGTACACCTCGGCCAGTTCCCGGGGCGCGATCTCATACACCGTCTTGCCGGCGAGCTGCTCTCCCGACATGCCGAAGAACAACTCAAAGGCGCGATTGCAGCCGAGATACCGGCCCTGGCGGTCCTTGTAGAAAATCGGATAGGGCATGGTATCGATCAGAAGCTGCAGGAACTCGGCCTGCCGCATGATCTCCTCCGCCGCCCGTTTGCGCTCGGTGATGTCCCGACCTTCCGGGATCAGCAGCACAACCCGGCCCGTTTCATCCGTGACCGGTTTGAGCGAGAAATCCACATGGTGGAGATGCCCATCGACAGCAGAAGGATGGGTTGCTTCAAACCGTACCAGCTCGCCCTGGGCCGCCTTCCGCACCGCCAGGCGCACTTTTTCCTGCAGCTCCGGGGAATGGGACCACCAGGGCGTTTCCCAGAAGGGCCGGCCAATGACTTCCGCCGCTTTGACACCGGCCAATTGCAAAGCGCTCTGATTTGCTTCCAGCACCCTGCCGTCGATGGCCAGCACACCGAGGAGCTGATACGCCTGGTCAAAGACGGCGTGAAACTTCCGCTCGCTGGCCCGGATGATCCCGTCCGTTTCCCTTTTCAAGAGGGCGTGTTCTGCCAGGTCGGCGATAAAACTGACCAGGGCCTTGTCATATTCGAGGATGTAATCGACCTTGTCGCGGCTGAAAACCGGCACCCGCTCGAGGGCCGCGAGATAGCCGTCAACATCAAAACCGAATTGCCGCGCCTGCCGGATGAAGAACTCCCGATCAGGGGCCTCGCCTTCATAGAAAAATTGCCCCAAAAACAGGGTGGCCAGATGCCGGCCGGCCACCACGATCGGCATGCCGATGTCCCACAGCCCGTTGGCGCATTTATAGCGGCACGCCTCCCCTTCGGCCAGGCGGTCCTTGATGTAATTGTCACTCTCCCGGCAGCGCTGCAGGGAAACGGGATTGGCGCGATGAAATTTGACACAGATATCCTGCCAGCCCGCTCCGACCAGGATCGAACCGTCGAAGGCATCGATGATGCCGATGGGCATGCCCGCAGCCCGGTAATGCGCATCCGCCATCTTCTGGAGAATGGCCAGGTCAAGCAGATCTGCAAGCCGGTAATCACTCATGCCTCACCACGGTCAACTGTTGCACATTCTCGAAATCAACGAGCAGGAGTTCTTGAGTCAAAGGCACCTCGCAGGTTCGGGATCCGACAACCAACGCAATAAACGGGACTTATCCGTCAGCGCCCAATGCCGCGGGACGGATATTTTCTCTTCTTTCATATTATGGTTAAAATGAGCATAAACGCCACTTCTTTTGTCGCTCCCTGCTCTCGGACGGGCAAAATGCCGGCTGGTACGGCCCCTCTCCTGTTGCAGAATGTCACTGAGATTACATTCTGCAACAGCCGGATAGACTGCCATCCCGTGGCATCATTTTACAGGGGAAAACGATCAAACCAGCGGTGCAAGCGGATTTCTCAGCGGGCGGCCCAGTCTATCCTCCCCTCCGTTTCCCTTTCTCGGCCGTTTCTCACCCGTTCCGGTTGCAACATGCAACACCGCAATCCATCTCGAGCCGGCATCTCAGGCGCTTCACATATGTTTTATTTTATAATTTATTGATTTTGTTTAATAAATTATAAAAACAATATTTTGGCACACTTGATGCTTTAACCCCCAAGAGACCCAGAACGGTCGAGACCCGGATACGTTAAAATTCCGTAGCATTACGAATGGCAGAATTGCATGGAGGATTACAATGGCCCTTTATAACTGGTTTAAATCAGGCAGGAACAAACAGGATGTGAACGGCGTAAAACTGCCTGAAGAATACATCGAAATCGGAGAAATGGCGGCAGGGCATCCCACCGGGGCCGC
>JACQYM010000405.1 GCA_016208225.1 Deltaproteobacteria bacterium
GAGCGACAGGTGTTCCGGATTGAGCCCCGCGGCCGTGGCCAGGGTTTGCCGCCAGTCCGCCGTTGTCTGGCCGGGCAGGCCGTACATCAGATCGAGATTGATATTGGCAAACCCGGCGTTTCTGGCCAGGGCCATGGCCTGCAGGGCATCCTGCGCCGTATGGCTGCGGCCGAGACGGCGTAGATCTGCCGGGACAAAGGACTGGACGCCGATGCTCAGCCGGTTGACGCCGGCGGCCCGCAGGGCGGACAGTTTTTCAGCGGCCAGGGAATTGGGATTGGCCTCCACCGTGATTTCCGGGTCGGCGGTGAAGCGGAAGGAGGCCAGGCAGTTGCCGATCAGTTCGGCAAGCTGGCCGCCGGTGCAGATGGTGGGGGTGCCGCCGCCGATATAGAGGGAAAAGAAGCTCCGCCCCCGGCACCAGGGATGGCCGGCCATGGCCTTGATCTCCCGGTGCAGGGCCTGGCAATAGGCGGTAATAAGGTCCTCCCGGCCGGCATGTGACTTAAAGGAGCAGTAGAGACATTTTGTCCGGCAGAAGGGGATATGCAGGTAGATGGCCGCGCTTTCCGCCGAATGACCGGGGAACGCCGGCGGATTTACAGCAGAGCCTGACATTCCCGTTTGATCTCCTCCATGATGCCTTGATCGGCAAAGCTGAAGGGCCGCTCCTCGGCGCCGACGATGAGATGATCCAGGAGCTGCACGTCGATCAGGGCGCAGGCCAGAAAGAGATTCCTGGTCAGCTTCCGGGCGGCAGCCGAGGGGTTCTGGCTGCCGGAGGGATGATTGTGGGCGATGACCACGGCCGCGGCGTGGTGGGCGAGAATGGTCTTGATAAACTCCCGCGGGTAGACGCTGTTGACGGAAAGGGTAGACGCTGTTGACGGAAAGCGTCCCTTCAAAGAGGATTTTGGTATCGATGATGCCGAAGGCGGCATCAAGAAAGATGGCCTGGAACACCTCTTTCTGCAGGTTGCGCATGGAATGGATGAGAAAATCCCCCACTTCGCGGGAAGAGCGCAGGTAGTTTTTGCTGCGCAGCCGCTGGCCCAGGTAGCGGCGGGCCACGTTCTGGATGAAATGGATGGCGAAGCTGTTCTGCGCCCCGACGCCGGCGACGGTCTGCAGCTCAAAGGGGGTGGCCTCGAAAACCGCGGCCAGGCTGCCGAATCTTTTCAGCAGCAGCCGGGCGGTTTCCTTGCAGTCGCGCCGTGGGGTGCCCAGGGTGAGGAGCAGCTCCAGCACCTCGTCGTCATTCAAGGCGTCGATGCCCCGGGCGGCGAATTTATCGCGCAGCCGCTGGCGGTGGCCCTGGCCTTTTTCCTGGTCTGTGATGTTGTTCGGCACCGGATGAAGTCAGTGAAAAATGAGGATTTAAGAGTAAGGAGTGAGGAGTAAGGAGTGAGGAGAAAAAAATTGTAGACAAAATTCACTAATGGCGGTCATTTTTGCCTTTGCCTTTTGCCTTTCCACTCCTAACTCCTAACTCCTCACTCCTCACTATCTATTCAATTCCTGCATGAACAGCTCATTGGCCATCTGCGGGTTGGCCTTGCCCTTGGTCTTCTGCATGAGCTGGCCGACAAAAAAGCCCATGAGCTTGGTTTTACCGCCCTTGAAATCCGCCGCCTGCTGGGGGTTTTCCGCCACAATCTGCTGGACGATCCGCAGCAGGTCGCCCGCATCGCTCATCTGCACCAGGTTCTTTTCCCGGACAATGGTCTGGGCGTCCTTGCCGCTTTGCATCATCTCATCAAACACGGTCTTGGCGATTTTGCCGCTGATCGTGCCCTGGTCGATCATGGCGAGCAGGCCGGCGAGATTGGCCGCCGACACGGGAAAGGCGAGGATGTCGAGGCCGTCTTCGCCCTTGAGTTCGCGCAGCATTTCCGTCTTGATCCAGTTGCCCAGTTTTCTGGCCTCGGGATAGAGGGCCAGGGCCGCCTCAAAATAATCGGCCAGTTCCCGGGAGGAGGTGAGGATGGCGCTGTCCTCTTCGCTTAATTGCAGGGTTGCCATGAAGCGCTGCTTTTTGGCATCCGGCAGCTCCGGCATGGACTTGCCGACCCGGTCGATCCAGGCCTGGTCAATGACCACCGGCACCAGATCGGGATCGGGGAAATAACGGTAATCGTGGGCCTCTTCCTTGCCGCGCATGGAATTGGTCACGTTGCGGTCCGCGTCCCACAGCAGGGTTTCCTGCACCACCCGGCCGCCGTCGAGCAGGATGTCGCGCTGGCGGCGCACTTCATATTCCAGGGCCCGCTGCACATTGCGGAAGGAGTTCATGTTTTTCAGTTCCGTGCGGGTGCCGAACTCGTCCTGGCCCACCGGGCGCAGGGAGATGTTGGCGTCGCAGCGGAAGCTGCCCTCCTGCATGTTGCCGTCGCAGATGTCGAGATAGCGGAGAATGGCATGCAGTTTCCGCAGGTAGGCGGCCGCCTCCTCCGGGGAGCGGATGTCCGGCTCGCTGACGATTTCGATGAGCGGCACGCCGCTGCGGTTCAGGTCCACGTAGCTCTGGGGCTTGACCTCGTCATGGATGAGCTTGCCCGCATCCTCTTCCATGTGGATGCGGGTCAGGCCGATGCGCCGTACCCTGCCGTCCACCTCGATGTCCACGTGGCCGCGTTTGGCGATGGGCAGGTCGAACTGCGACACCTGATAGCCCTTGGGCAGGTCCGGGTAAAAATAGTTTTTACGGGCGAACTGGTTATAGGGATTGATCTCGCAGCTGGTGGCCAGGGCCATTTTCATGGCGAATTCCACCACCTGCCGGTTCAGCACCGGCAGCACGCCGGGCATGCCGAGACAGACCGGACAGGTATTGGTGTTGGGCGGATTGCCGAAGGTCGTGGTGCAGCCGCAGAAGATTTTCGATCTGGTTTTCAGCTGGGCATGAATTTCAAGCCCGATAACAGTTTCAAATTCCATGGTATTGCCTGTCATGTTGGTGGCATCGTAAAAAGTCTATTTTTTACCACAGAGCACACGGAGATCACAGAGAACATCCTCATGACGATGCGCGTTCAAGACGTCATTCCGGGCAAGCGAAGCGCGACCCGGAATCCAGGTTGGACCCCGGCCTTCGCCGGGGTGACGGTTTTTATTCATTAACTCCGTGTGCTCTGTGCGCTCTGTGGTAACATTTTCAATGTTCCTTGCGAATCCAGGCGCGCAGGCGACCCAGTTCATCCTGCCAGGCAGCCGGGCTTGTCCTGATCTCCAGAAACATGCGGAAGAATTCGTCGATGGTGCGGGTGGCCGTCTCCAGCATGCCGATCCGGTCAAGCAGCCGGCCCTCCACCGCTTCCGCGCTGTTGTCTTCCTCGGCGGCGGCCATGGTCTTCGGCGGTTTGACGCTGCGGAATTCCAGCAGGCTCGCCTTCAGGGTCATGTGCCATTCATAGTCGCCCTGGACGAGATGGATGCGTGCCTGTTCGAGTTTTTTGCCCATGCGCAGACCGGTGCGTGCCTCGTTCAGTTCAGCCTGCAGCCCCTGGCAGATGATTTTCTCAAAGGCCTCGCCCTCGCCATATTCGAGGAGCATGTGTTTTTCAAAAACGAGCTGGATATCGCCGGTGCCGGGCAGCAGGACCGTGCCCCCCCGTTCCTCGCTCTTGAACCAGAGCCAGGTGAGAAATTCCTGGCCGAGAAATCTTTTTTCGATAATTAAGTCAACTAAGTCCATATGTGGCCCTTTCAGATGAGGATATCAGGGGTAAGCCGGGAAAGGGCGTCATGATATTCCGGTTTCAGCAGATGCTCGGCGGTGAGATAGGGGATCTGCAGGCGAAGGGAGAGATCAAAGGTCTTTTTAAAGAAATCCTCCAGCTCGGTCTGCGCCTTCAGGCTGGTGGAAAAAAAGAGCAGGGTGGCTTCGGAAAGATTCCAGCAGAGATCATAGGTGGTCGGCACCGGCACCGCCTTTTTCATCAGCATCAGCCTGACGTTTTCCTTGATCTCAAGCTTCTGGCCCCGGCTCAGTTTGGGGACCTGCTTTTCCTTCAGGAGCCGCGTCTCTTCCTTCATGGTGAATTTTTTCAACACCTTGGGCGACACGGTCCGCTCGTCGATGCGCAGGGTGAGGACAAGGTGGTCGCCGGCGGCAAAGGAGGCAAACTCAAAAGCCGAATCAAACATGTTCAGCACCGACACCCAGCCCACCGAACGTTCTTCATAGTTATCGTCAATATCCCGGAAGGCGGTGGCCGCAATGCGGCCGGCGGCGAACTCGAGGAAATTGGGCGGCAGTTCACCTTCAACCGCATAGCGGACAAAGGTGGCCGAAGAGGAGAGCAGTCCCATATGTAAAACCTCAGAAAGGTAAGATATTGCGTGGCGGGTTCAGGGGGGGTCATTTAATGGGGCAAGGATAGCAGACCTCGGCTCTCATCTCAAGGGATTTTGTAATTTCGAGGAGTCAGGAGACGGAATTCAGGAGGCAGCTGGTGCTTTATCGTCCATAATAAGGAGCCCTTCAGTGAGAGTCTGCCTTCGCCTGCACCCGTCTGAGCAGGCCGTACGGCTGCCAGGCTGCCAGCACCGGCTCGGTGGTGAGGCGCACCCGGCTGCCGGAATCGGCCTGGGGCAGCGGCCTGCCGTCCTCGGTCGTCACCGCCGTAACCGTAAACGGGCTGTTCCGCAGCCCCTGCTCCATATACTCGAGCTGCTCGCCGGGCCGGATGCGGTTGCGCACCTCGACCAGCGGCCGCGGTCCCGCTTCCAGGACAATGCCCGCCGGCACATAGGTCTGATCAACCACGGCGCCGGTATAGCACATGTCGCGGGCCGTGGGCGGGCCGTCCAGAAAATTTTCCGTATAGCCGCGGGTGCCGAGTTTCATGATCTCCTCCATGAAGAGCGGCGGCATGGTGAGCGGCTCGCCAGGGGCGGCGGCCAGGGCCTGCTCGACATGGTCCAGGGCGGCCCGGTAAATGCGGACAATGGCCCCGGCATAGTAGATGCCCTTCATCCGGCCCTCGATCTTGATGGCATCGACCCCGGCGCTGACCAGTTCCGGCAGCCGGTTTATCAGGCAGAGATCCTTGCTGTTGAAGATGTAAGTGCCGCGTTCGTCCTCCTCCACCGGAAAAAACTGGCCGGGCCTTTTTTCTTCCTGCAAACGATACGCATAGCGGCAGGGATGGGCGCAATCGCCCTGGTTGGCGTCGCGGCCGGTCAGGTAGAGGCTCAACTGGCAGCGGCCGGAATAGGAGATGCAGAGCGCGCCGTGGACGAAAACTTCAATGCCGGCCGCGCAGTTTTGCCGTATCTCCCGGATCTCGGCCAGGGTCAGCTCCCGGGCCAGGTTCAGCTGGGCGACCCCCTGTTCCTGCCAGAAAAGGGCGCTCTGCCCATTGGTCACATTGGCCTGGGTGGAGAGATGGACGGCCAGCTCCGGCGCCGCCTGTTTTGCCAGGCGCAGCACCCCCGGATCGGAAATGATCACCCCGTCGGCGCCGATGCCGGCCAGCCACTGCAGATAGTCGGCCACGCCGGCCAGGTCCCGGTTATGGGCAAAAATGTTGACGGTGACATAGACGCGGACCTGGCGGGCATGGGCAAAGGCCACCGCCTCCCGCAGCTCTTCCCTGGAAAAATTGGTGGCATGGGCCCGCAGGCTGAACTCCCGGCCGCCCAGGTAGACGGCGTCCGCCCCGTAATGGATGACCGTGCGCAGCTTTTCCAGGCTGCCCGCCGGAGCCAGCAGTTCGCAGCGGTTTTTGGAGGGAATATCTGATGTTTTCACAATGCGCCTTCGAAAAATTGTTGACTGGGTGAATAGTTAACTGGTTGAATGCGTCAGCCCCGGCAGATGCAGGTCCTTTCGGATTGGCCGGGCGCCAGATTAACCTTTTTCTTGATATGCTTCAATGGCGGAAACAATAGCCGTTGCCATGAGCGGCGGCGTGGACAGCACGGTGTGCGCGGCCCTGCTGCGCGAAAACTTTACGGTGCGCGGCTTTTTCATGAACCTCGGCCTGCCGGACGGGCCGCAGCAGATCGCGGCGGTGCGGGCCATTGCGGCCAGACTCGGCATCGAGCTGGAGGTTGTTGACCTGGCCCGGGTTTTCCGGGAAAAGATCATTGATTATTTCTGCCAAAGCTATGCCGCCGGCAAAACACCGAATCCCTGCGTCCTCTGCAATCCGTTGATCAAATGCGGCGCCCTCCTGGCCGCGGTGCAGGGCCGCGGCATCGAGCAGATGGCCACCGGCCATTATGTGCGATTACGCCGGGATGAAACGGCAGTGCGCCTGCTGGCCGGCGCGGATGCCGGCAAGGACCAGTCCTATTTTTTATGCGGCCTCAGCCGGGAGCAGCTGCGGCATCTCGTCTTCCCGCTGGGGGAGATGCGCAAGCAGGAGGTCTACCGGCTGGCCCGGGACCTCGGCTTTGCCCATGCCCATGACACCGAAAGTCAGGATATCTGTTTTCTGAAGAATCAGGGGCTGGCTGATTTTCTGAAAAACAGGACAGATGGCGCAAAAGGTGATATTGTCACCCGAGACGGCAGAAAGGTCGGCCGCCATGCGGGCGTGCACCACTATACCGTCGGCCAGCGCCGGGGGCTCGGCATCTGCGACGCCACTCCTTACTATGTGACCGCGTTGAATGCCGAGAAAAATCAGGTGATCGTGGGCAAGGAAGCCGATCTCTGGCATGACCGGCTGCTTGTCGGCCGCGTCGGCTGGCTGGGCGGGGGGCCGCCGCCGCTGCCGGCGCGGCTGATGGTCAAGATCCGTTACCGGCACCAGGCCGCGGCCGCGGAACTGAGCCGGGCCGGGGACCTCTACCTGGTCAGATTTGCTGAAGCCCAGCGGGCCATTACGCCGGGCCAGTTTGCCGTTTTCTATGATCATGAAGCACTCATCGGCGGCGGAGAGATTGTCGGCAGAGCATGACAGACAAAAAAAAGAGCATAAAGGTGGCCCTGACCACCCTGGGATGCAAGGTCAATCAGTTTGAGTCCGCCTCCTTTATCTCCGGCCTGGAGGAGCGGGGAGCGGAGATCGTTCCCTTTTCCGGTCAGGCGGATGTCTATATCATCAATACCTGCGCCGTGACCGGCAAGGCAGGGGCCCAGTCCCGGCAGATGATCCGCAGGGCGCTCAAAACCAACAGCGGGGCGCGGCTCATCGTCACCGGCTGCTATGCCCAGGTGGCCACCCAGAAGGTGCTGGAGATCGGGGTCTGGTCCGTCTGTATTGTCGGCAACGGTTACAAGCACCGCCTGGTCGACATCGCCCTGTCGGAAAAGCACTGTGACCTGGAGATGCACATGGGCGATATCGGCAGCAACCGGGAGATCTGTCTGCTGCCGGTCCGCCGTTTCCCCGACCGCACCAGGGCGTTTTTGAAAATCCAGGACGGCTGCAACAACTTCTGCACCTACTGCATCGTCCCCTACGCCAGGGGACGCAGCCGCAGCCTGCCTGTGGCCGCGGCCCTGGAGCAGATCGAGGTGTTTGCCGCGGCCGGCTACCGGGAGATTGTGCTGACCGGCATCCATGTCGGCATGTACGGCCTTGATCTTTCCCCTGCCACGCGCCTGCTTGACTTTATCGACCGGGCCACGGCGCTCTATCCCGCTATCCGTTTCCGGCTCTCCTCCCTGGAACCGGGCGAGGTGGGCGACGAACTTCTTCATCTCATGGCCGGCCGGCCGAACTTCATGCCCCATTTTCATATTCCCCTGCAGAGCGGCGATGACCGCATTCTGCGGGAGATGAATCGCCGCTACCAGGCCCGGGATTTCGCCGCCATCATCGAGCGCATCAGGGCAACAATCCCCCACGCCGCCATCGGCGTGGATGTGCTGGTCGGTTTTCCCGGCGAGGACGAGGCGGCCTTTGCCAACACCTTTGCCCTGCTCGAAGGGCTGCCGGTCACCTATCTGCATGTCTTTCCCTACTCGAAACGGCCGGGAACCCTGGCCGCCGGCCTGGCCGGGCAGATCGCCGGACCGGTTAAGGATGAGCGGGTAGAGCGGCTGCGCCAGCTCAGCGCGCGGAAAAAATCGGCCTTCTATCAGCGTCACCTCGGCACGGTGCAGCGGGTGCTGGCGGAAAACAGCAGAAACCGCTTCAAGCTCATGCGGGGGTTTACGGAAAATTACATCCCGGTTCTCTTTCCGGCACAGGAGAACATGAGCAACCAGATAGTCGACGTCTTCCTGGCCCGGCTGGAAGACGGCATTGTTTTTGGGCAGCGAGCATGATCGGAGAAATTATAGCAATCGGCGATGAACTCACTTCCGGCAGAATCCTCAATTCCACCAGCTACTTTGCCGCGAGCCATCTCTATGCGGCCGGCCACGAAATCGCGGCCATGGCCACGGTCGGCGATGAGCCGCAGAAGATCGGCAAGGCCCTGAAGCAGAGCATCGAGCGGGCCGATTTTGTCGTGGTCACCGGCGGCCTCGGCCCGACCAGCGACGACATGACCAATGCCGCCGTGGCGGACGCCTTGAACCGGCCCACCATTCTCTATCCGGAAATCTTCGACAAGATCAAGCAGTCGAAATCCTTTAAGGAGATGCCTTCCCTGGAGAAGCTGGCCTGGCTGCCGTCCGGCGCGGAAATCCTCAAACCCGGCGACAAAATCGCCGGCTATATGCTCGTCTACAACGGCAAGCCCATTTTTTTCCTGCCCGGCGTGCCCCATCAGATGCGGGAGCTGATGCTGGACCGGGTCATCCCCCGGCTGGCCAGCTGGGGCGGCAACAACATCACCCTGGTGAAGCAGAAGGTGTTCAAGGTTTTCGGCCTGGCCGAGCCGATGCTGCAGGAGATGCTGGCCGAGCTGGAAAAAAGCAACCAGCAGCTGCGCATCGGCTACTATCCCAATGCGGCCGAGGTGCATGTCAGCCTGACGGTGCGCGGCAGGACCCACGCCGAAACCGAGACGCAGTCTGCCCAGGGGGAAGCCGCCATCCGGGAGATTCTCGGCTGCTGCATTTAGGCCGATGACGGCGACACCCTGGAATCGATTGTCGGCAAAAGCCTCAAGGAACAGCATCTGACCCTGGCCCTGGCCGAATCGTGCACCGGCGGCCTGCTGGCCCATCATATCACCCTCATTGCCGGCAGCTCCGACTACTTTCTCGGCGCCGTCGTCGCCTATGCCAACAGGGTTAAGAAAGAAATTCTGCAGGTCAGCGGCCAGACCCTGAAAAGCTTCGGAGCGGTGAGCGAGCAGACCGCCCGGGAGATGGCCCTGGGCGCCGTAAAAATCACCGGGGCCGACCTCGCCCTGTCCGTCACCGGTATTGCCGGCCCGGGCGGCGGCTCGACCGACAAGCCGGTGGGTACCGTCTGTTTCGCCATTGCCGACCGGGACAAAAGCCGCTCGGTGCGGATGCGCTTCTCGGGCAACAGAAACATGGTGCAGATCAAAGCGGCCATGACCGGTCTGGATCTGCTGCGCCGTCATCTCCATGGTCTTGACTTTCTTGACAGCGGCTGGTAGTGATGACTGTTTCATGCAGGCGGATTAATTGTCACCCTCGTCTACAACCAGTCATTCGTTTTAAAAAAACATCAGATCGTAGGTCGTGTTAGCGGCTGTATCGCGTAACCCGACAAAAGAGGCCTCCGGCGATAAACCAAACGCCGGCGCCACGCAAATTCATGTCGGGTTACGGCGATAGGGCCGCCTAACCCGACCTACGGCTTAGAAGTTTAAAAATACCGTTTGTCTGTGTCGTCACGCCGGCATGTTTTTATCCGGCATCCAGTGAAGATCTGGATTCCGGCTAAAAACATGCCGGAATGACGGATCCTTCGAGACGTGATAACCGGTATATTAACATTGCTGAATCCCTATCATTAATTTTTAAAGATACATCAGGCGGAAGTGACGGCATGCCATTTGTCATTTCCCGCCCTTATGCAAAATAACAGCGGGGCAGGCTGTTCTGCCCGGGAGCTTACAACATGGTCATCTCTGAAGGAAAAAGCAAAACTCTTGATTCAGCCATTCTGCAGATCCAGAAACAATTCGGCAAAGGGTCGATCATGCGTCTCGGCTCGGCCGAAACCGAGGCGGTACCGGTCATCTCTACCGGCACCCTGAGCCTTGATATCGCCACTGGCGTCGGCGGTTTTCCCCGGGGCAGGATGTCGGAAATTTTCGGGCCGGAATCATCGGGCAAAACGACGCTGGCCCTGCATCTCATCGCCGAGGCGCAGAAGGCGGGAGGCACCGCGGCCTTTATTGATGCCGAGCACGCCCTGGATATTCATTACGCCGATCGCCTCGGCGTCAACACCGACGACATGCTGGTCTCCCAGCCCGATTATGGCGAGCAGGCCCTGGAGATTGCCGAAATCCTCATCCGCAGCGGCTCGGTGGACGTCATCGTCATTGACTCGGTGGCCGCCCTGGTGCCGAAGGCGGAAATTGACGGCAATATCGGTGACGCCCATGTGGGCTTGCAGGCCCGGCTCATGTCGCAGACCATGCGCAAGCTGACCGGCATCCTGAAAAAGAGCAACACGGCCCTGGTCTTCATCAACCAGATCCGCATGAAAATCGGCGTGATGTTCGGCAACCCGGAGACCACCACCGGCGGCACGGCCCTGAAATTTTATTCCTCCATGCGTTTTGATATCCGCAAGCTGACCCCCATCAAGGACGGCCAGGAGGTGATCGGCAACCGCACCAAGGTGAAAATCGTCAAAAACAAAGTGGCGCCGCCGTTCAAAACCGCGGAATTTGACATCATCTACGGCGAGGGAATCTCCAAGGCGGGCGACCTGCTCGACCTGGCCGCGGAGCAGAATATCGTGGAAAAAAGCGGGGCCTGGTATTCATACGGCAACGAGCGCATCGGCCAGGGCCGGGAAAATGCCAAGGATTACCTGAAAGAGCATCCGGAAATGATGGCGGAAATCGACCGCAAGGTGCGTCTGGGCTACGGCCTGGCCGTGCCGGGGGAGACACCTGCGCCGCAGGCCCCGGAGGCCACCGGCGCCTGATCAGGCCCATTCAGATAAAATTTAATTGTAGAAACAAAGATATGACAGGCAACGATATTCGGCAGAAATTTTTATCCTACTT